>JAAZDJ010000016.1 GCA_012512255.1 Clostridiales bacterium
TGATTTTAACGATAATCCGTTAGAATGTTCTAGATGCGATGCATACAAAACTCTATATAATGGCGAGTATTATGTAGTTGATGATTCTAATAAATTTGATTTTGTAACTACATCAGCTGGAATTCTCAATAAATCTTCCGACTAGTATCAGTTCTTTGAGTCAATAATGGAAGAAAGAATGACCTTTGCTACTCAAAGAGGCGATAGCGACAGCACTACAGTAACTAACAATGGTTCTGAATGGGTGATTAATCTTAAAGGTTCTGGAGTCAGGAACTCCTTTACCCGCTTTGCTGTAGGCGACGAGAATGGCGCGTATGTCGGCAGATTCCTATTGATATTTGATGTAACATGCGCTGAGAATAATATTGAAATTGGTCGATTAGGCGCAAGGGTTGTAAACGAAGGAGCTGTTGATGAATTTAATGATAATCAATCAAAGCTAATTGGAACAAAATCAAACGAAGAAGGCAATCCTGGCCGCAAGTTTGAGGCAAACGTTACATATAGATTTATATATGTAATGGAAACTACAGCAGAAGATCAAATGATACAAATATTTGTCTGCGCTCAACAATCTACCATTACATTATCTAATCTATATTTCATCCCGTTAGACGAGAGAGTCAACGACGTAGACGGCAAACTTATGTATTTTGGACCGGCTGCCGATAGTATTGTCTCTTTGGAAGCATGCACGCATGAGTGGGCCCACGAGGGATATTGCTACAGATGCGGCGAAGAGGTATAATATTTTAATTGGGTGAAAAAGCAATTTAAACCCTAAACAATTAATATAAAAAACCCAAAAAATAGCCATGCTGTTTGAATATCAAAATAGCATGGCTATTTTATTTAACTTTTTTACTACAAAAAAGCAAAGGCGTATGGACATGTGCTTAACAGGGCGTTGACAGACCGGCAAGAATACGATATTCTTTAATCCTAGTAAGGTCTAGTCTATTGATATGCGCCCTTATAATCCCTGCCATAATCTTTTTCCTGTTACTTGTCTAAGGTAAAGTAAAATACGGTAAATCATAGTTTACTTTCTAATAGCTTTTAGCTTTTTTTCTATCAAAAATGGTAAATTCAGCCCTGAAACTACTAAAAGATTACCGTTTTTGTCTTTTACTTTAATATCCTTAAAAAACTTTTGCTGTTTTTTGATTAGCTTACGCCCTTCGCTGTCGGTGTCTGATAAGAAATTATTTAAATTTATCAATTTCAGATTTAGAAAATTCTTTACTTTCATAAAATTTAGTGCCCTAATCTTTGCTTCTACATTTGTTGACAAGTCTTTGATTGAAGCTTGCCTTTTTATTATGGAATAAATATCAGCGAATATTTCATCAAATAATAATTTGGCGCTATCATAAACCCCAAAATATAGTCTTTTGTATGTAAATCCAAACTATTTATTTCATCTTCAGTTAAAAGGTTGGCTATATCAAAATGAAGCTTTGAAACAAAAGACGGATTATTTTCCCTTAATCCGTCTAATACCATATAAAACCTTTCATGAAAATGTTCTATCAGACTACTCCCCATTACTCTTAAATATATTTAGTCTTTATTAGTTATTGCAAAAAGCGCTTATCAGGCTGAGAACTTTTTCTGTTCCAAAAGGCAAATAAAAAAGGTCTTTATTCCGACCTTTGAATTTTCTTCCGCAATAGATTTTAAAGCTGACAAACAGAACTCTGTTGATATAATAGGGACTTGTCGCCTTTTATTTTTTTTGTTTTCGTATTTCTTAATTGCTCTAACCAGTTTGGTATATCTTTCTCCGCGAGTTTCTCGGCTGTAGGTCGTAGCTTCTTCCAGTTCTCGTATTTTTCTAAGGACAGCCTCACTGATACCCCTTTTCCGTCCGTATATGGATGAATATTGACATTATCTAGCACCTTTTTTTATTTTCAAGTAAAAAACAAAAGCTATATAAATATTGCGGATATTGATTGACCGATGCGTCTGAATACTTTAAAATAATATACATTAATCGCGAAAAAATAAAAACCCCAAAAACCGTTAATAAAGACGGATTTCTGAGGTTCGGATTTCAAAGGGATTTGGCAGGGGAAGAGGGATTCGAACCCCCAACCAACGGTTTTGGAGACCGCTACTCTACCATTGAGCCATTCCCCTAAAAACATAAGATATTATATAATAATGTAAGTTTTTAGTCAATTGATAAGGTGTGTAAAAATTATGAAATACAAGTTAGGCATTATTGGATTAGGAAATATGGGCGGCGCTATCCTAAGCGGCATAAAGAATGATTTTGAGGGTCGCATCTTGGTAAGCACCTTAGAAGCGCCTAAAATTGATATTGATAAAAAAAATATAGAAATAATCAATGATAATAAATATTTAGCCCAAAATTGCGAGTATATACTTATCGCGGTCAAACCCAAAGACTCAGAGAATGTTTTAAAAGAAATAGAACCATACATAACAAGCCAAAACATTGTAATATCCATAATGGCGGGCATAAAAATATCCTCGCTTTTAAAAAGCTTGCCAAAGGCAGGCGCTTTGGCAAGAGTAATGCCTAATTTGGCAGCCAAAATTAATCAATCTTGTTCGGGCATAGCTTTTTTTAACGCGTCCCAAGATGTCCAAAATTTTGTCATTTATTTATTTAACCGCATAGGAAAAGTCGTTGTGTTGGAAGAAGAAAAAATGGACGCGGTTACGGCAGTTTCAGGAAGCGGAATAGCTTATGTTTATTATTTTATAGACTCTTTAATAAAAGCGGGCCAAAAAGTCGGTTTATCGCAAGACGAGGCAAGGGCGTTGGCTTTGCAAACGGCGCTAGGCGGGTTTAAAATGATAGAGGCGCATCCAAACCAAATAATTGAAGATATGATTGACGCCGTATGTTCAAAAGGCGGAACGACCATAGAAGCCATAAAAACGCTAAAAAAACAAGGCTTTGACAAAATTATCGCCGAAGCCGTTTTGGCGGCTTATAAAAAATCTATAATACTTTCCGAGGATATCAAATGAAAGAAGTGACTATATATACCGACGGGGCTTGTAGTGGCAATCCGGGCATTGGGGGATGGGCAGCTATACTTATTTATAAAGGGGTTGAAAAAGTCCTTAGCGGTTCTTGCCCTGACACCACTAATAACCGCATGGAGATGTTTGCTATAATTTACGCCCTAAAAGCTTTAAAAGAAAAATGCAAAGTCCATATTTATAGCGATTCGGCGTATATAATCAACGCTATGAATAATAAATGGATTGACAAATGGAAAACTACCAATTGGAAAACCGCATCCAAAGAAGATGTCAAAAATATAGACTTATGGCAAGACTTGATTATGTATTCGTCAAAACACGATATAATCTGGCACAAGGTGAAAGGCCATAGCGATAATGAATATAATAACCGTTGCGACGAATTGGCCAGGGCGGAAATAAAAAAATTGTCTGAACTTACCAATTCTTGATTTTTTCTTTTTATATTAAACCTTTGCCTTTAGACATATAATATTATCTAAAGCAAAGTTTGTATGAAACAATCTATTAGGGTATTAATATATATTTCCGTAATATTAAGCGTTTTTATGGTTTTAGGGGTATATTTTTTTTCCAAAACATTACCCTTAATGGCTTATATCATTATTCAATTTATCAATTTTTTGCTTCTGCTAGGAATGTTTTTATTTAAATTTTATCAATTAGAAAGCCTTATAAAACTGACATTTACATTCAATGTAATGATGTTTTTTTTTATTACAAGTTATATAGCGTTGGATATTTCAGGGACGCTTCAAAGCCTTACTAATATGGAGCTTATCAAAAATTTTATACTGAGCACCGGGTTTTGGGGCATGGCAGTCTTTGTAGGCGTCCAAATAATTCAAGTGGTTTTTTTGCCCTTGCCTTCAATAGTTTTAAACTTAGTGGGAGTGGCGTTATACGGTCCTACGGTTGCTTTTTTGCTAAGTTCTTTGGGCGTTTTTTTGGGATCTGTCGCCGCTTTTGCATTGGGGCGGATTTTTGGCAAAAAATTGGTGGAATGGATTGCGGGCAAAGACAAAGCCATAGAATACAGAAGATTATTAAGCCACAAAGGAAAATATATGCTAATTTTGATGTTGCTTTTTCCTTTTTTCCCTGACGATATTTTATGCATGGTGGCCGGAATAACCACAATGTCGTGGAAGTTTTTTATAATAGCTGTTCTTTTGACAAGACCAATTACAATAGCCGTAATGTGCTATATGGGCACAGGTGATATAATTCCTTTTACGGGATGGGGGATTGCGGCTTGGATTGCTATAGCGATAGCTTTTATGTTGTTGTTTTATTTGTTAAACAAATATAAAAATCAATTAACCGTTATAGCAAGCAAAATTTGGGGCGCGCGTAAAAAAAGAAAATATAGAAGATAAAAAATTATTAAGACTTTATTGAAAATGCCTTAAACTTTAACATAATCTTAGCAATAATAGGCAAGCTTAATATGTTAAAAGACAAGATTATGACGATAAGGGCTTTGGAAAAATTGTTAATGCTTAAAAATAAATTTTTATCCGCAAGATAAAACACCAAAATAAATACGGCGCTTATAATCAACCATAGGTAAAACTTATTAAGCAATTCTTTTTTTAATTCCAAAAAAATCTTCTTTTTGCGATTAGGCTTGTAAAAAAAAGCAACCGAGGCAATCAGCGCAATTAAAATAGAAACTAAACCTCCGGTAAAATAATATCCGGTGTTTATATTAAGGCGGAATAAAACATTAAGCAAAAAATACAGGCCGATATTAGTCAAAAACATCAAAACAGAAAAAATCAAACTCTGGGCTAGTTTAAACTTATTGTAATAAACATAATCGGAGCTGTAATATTCGCTTATTATATTTTTTGAAAAAGGCGCGACTTTAATATTATTAACATTATAAGTGCTGTTGCTGTCAAAATTATTAGTAAGATTATTTAGCGATTGGCTTGATTGCTCGTTTTTTTCAGGACGCTTCGGTTTTAGTTCATAATTTTGATTTTTATTATCAAAAAGCTTGCCCAAAACATTTTTATATTGCTTTTCAATTTTATATACTTGTTGCGCCTCTTCAAGGGAGGCATAGGTGCCGCCAAAAGAGGGTGTAACAATCTCATTAAAATCAGGAATAGTGTTATCAGGCAACGAATATAATTGAGCCTCGGGAGAAGAAACGGATTGGGAAGGCTCGGGTTCGGATACGGGCTCGCGCTGAATAGAAGCTTTTTTGCCTTTGATAATATTTTCTTTAAACAGTTCCATTTTTTCTTTCAGAATCAAATCTTCATAAGTTTGGAATTGAGCTGGTTTGCTTGATCTTTGGTCGGCAAAGAAAACTTCATTCGGATCATAATTGATTTTGGTTTTGCCAATTAAGCTATCGTCAATTTCGTGTTTTTTTTGCGATTTTATTTCAGACGATTTAAAGAAGGATATTTGTTCTGGTTGATTGTAAGTTTTGGAAACATCATCTTGAGAAGAAACTTGTTGCGGAATATCTTGAACTTTAGGTAAAAATTCTTTTTCGTCGGGTTTATTTTCATAAGCGCTTTGAGCGCTTGACTCGGATTGATAATCTTTCAAAACCCTTTCGCTCTTAGCGTAAAGAGGCTTACCTTTTAACGGGGTATAAATAGGAATTTTAGTAATAGTATTATGCAAGTTTCTTTCTTTATCGCTTTGGACATCTTCTTCTGTTTTGGATTTGGCGACTATAAAAATTTGCTTCTTGCTTTTTTCCTGTTGTTCTGGTATTTTTTGATCTTGATTTTCGGTATCTAATAAATTGCTATCGCTTGCGACCTTATCTGGAGTTTGCTTCGCCGCATAATCTTTTGTATCTTCTTGTTCAATATTGCCGCTATAAGCGTTTTCTTGGTCATTTTTATGAATTTCTATATCAAACTCTTGAGCGTTTAGTTCAAAATTTTCATTATTCTTTATTCCAAAAGCAACGTTATCATTTTTTTGGTTTTCTATAGGTTCGTCTTTATTGTCTTCAAATTCGGCATTAACATCAATTTGCGGGGTTGTTCTTCTTTTGGCAATAAGTTTATCAATTAACGCGCGCGAATATTCCCATTCCGCTTGCACCTTTTCAAAATATTTTTTGCCTTCTGGGGTTAACCTATAATACTTTCTTCGCCCGCCCAAAGTAATTTGTCCCCAAAAAGAAGTAATATAGCCTTGTTTTTCCAGTCTCTTAAGACAACTATATAGGGTAGGTTGTTTTAAAATATATTCGCCTTGCGTTTTGGATTCAATTTCTTTTAAAATTTCATAACCATATTTATCGCCCTCGGATAAAGAGCGAAGTATTATGGTGTCAATATTACCGCGAATTAAATCGCTACTGATATAATTATCCATAAATATATGATATAAAAACCATTAAAGATTGTCAATACATAATACTACACCAGACATAATAATAAACAATAACATTTTGTATGGTTGTTTTGTTGATTTTTGATAATTTATTTGCGTTTTAATATTGGTTTGCTTATAATTTTATATGTCGTTATTCAATTTTTTATGGAGTTTATAATGCAAGACATTTGTAGTTATAGCCAAAAGTTTATTGTAACCATTTATGATATTGACATTTGCGGAAATTTAAAGCCTAGTTCAATTTTAAACTATTTTCAAGAAGTCGCTACCCGTCACGCCATAGAATTAAAAATTGACTATTATAACCTTATCATACATAATGAATATTGGGTGTTATCACGAATCTGCGCCGAAATTGACAAATATCCAAAATTAGGCGATGAGATAACGGTTGTCACTTATCCTATTGCGCCTAGAATGATTGATTGCGACCGTGATTATTATATTTTGGATAGTAATGGAAATATAATAATTAGAGGCGTATCCAAATGGCTTATTTTAGATTCCCAAACCCATAAAATTAAGCGCATAAACCTCCAATATTTCAATGGTTTAAAATTTATTGACAAACGCGCTATCCAAGACCCTAATTGGAAAGTTGAGCCTGCCAATAACATGATAGAAATTTTTAAAAATCGCGTTAGGCTTGACGACATAGATATTAACCGTCATATGAATAACGCAAAATACGCCAATGTCGCTTATAACGCCTTGGAACCAAGTGATATCCTTGAAAAAAACATTAAATCGTTTTCCGTCAACTATTTATCGGAAATGAAATATAACCAAGACTATACCGTTAAAAAATTTTATAATAATAAGCATGATGTTATAATTGAAATAGAATGCGAAAACAAGCCCGCGTTTAGGACGCGTATTTTATTTGACGGAAAATAATCTTGAAATATCAATTAATAAAAAGCAATAGAAAAACATTAGCGGTTTGTATTGATTATACCGGCAAAGTTATTGTTAAAGCGCCGATTAATTTATCTTTTGATAAAATCAATGAATTTTTGATTAAAAAAAGCAATTGGATTGCGAAAAATCAAATCTACGCGCAAAATCGTTATCAAAAATATAAAAATCTTTATACATATAATGAAGTTATGTATAAAGGCAAAATAATAAAATGCGCCTTTAAAAATGCGAGAAAAATCAGCATAACTTCAGAGCAATTGTTAATACCTCAAAAATATCAATTGCCTAATAAGCAAAATGCTTTAAAAAACGCTTTAAAAAGATTTTTAATCCAAGAATCCGAAAAAGAGTTTATTATTAAATTAAATAAATTTTCTAGCTCAGGATTCAAATATAATAGTCTAAAAATCATTAATTCAAAATCCAAATGGGGAAGTTGCGATAAGCAGGGGAATATTGGCCTAAATTTTAGGGCAATTATGTTGCCGTCCGTTTTTTTAAATTATTTGATCGCGCATGAATTGGCGCATACTATACATTTTAATCATTCCACGAAATTTTGGGATATAGTCCGTTCTTTAATTCCTGATTGCAAAAATATTAGAAAAGAACTCAAATATTTTAATTTTTTACAAGATTTATTCAGATGACATTTTATCTATAATTTTGTAATATAATAATATATTTTTGTTAAATGAGAAAATATATTATTTTTTATCGTTATATAAAAGTTTTTTTGCTGATTTTTGTCTTAATCAGCATTGATTATTTTATTCTTGTTCACACTCTCAGCAAATTTGGTCTGTATATTCTATAGAAGTTCTTTTCAATAATGAAAGCAAATTTGATTTTTGCGCGCAAATTGGAGAAAGTTTTGATGTGAGCATAACGGTTAATGATTATAAAGAAACATATAAATTTTCAAGGTTTTTCGCATGGATAGATTATAAGGATGAGAAATTAGAACTAAAATACGGCAATAATCAAGTTTGTTTAAATGAGGCAGGGCATTATCAAGTAAAGGTAACTATTATTGATGGCTATGGTTATTTAATGACCAAAAGAATGCCTTTTGATGTAATTGGGCCTGTTGATAACGAGCCGCCTCAAATCTTAGGAGAAATCAATAATATTCCTGATAACAGGTTAATGGCATATTCCAATATTGGCTTAGTGTTGCCGCGTTTTGAGATAATTGATAATGTTGATACTGAATTGGACCTAGAAATACAATGTGACGGTAAAATAAATTACGATGATTTTTTTGATGTTTTGTATTATATACACGAAAAAGAAAAAGACGATCAATTAATTATTAAAGTTCTGGATTCAAGCGGTAATACAACCGAATTAACAATTGATATTAAACACAAATCAATTTATGAAAAATTATATAATTGGTTTATAAACCCTGATTATCAAAATTACGATGATATATATCTTAATGAAAACGAATTATTTTATAAAGGCAATGATACTTTTGTAATTAATTATGAACCTTCTTATGAGAAGTTTAATATGGGGCTTAATATCGCTTTAGATTTCAAACAATATAATGCCAATTCCAATTTAAAACTTAAATTTAATTATGATTTTTCTAAATATTACATAATTGAATTTGATTATAATCAAAATATGATAATATTTGACGATACTTCTTTTATAATGCCGGAGGATTTGGCATTTTTTAATATAAGATTTGACGCCACGTCCATAAAGATATCCAATATAAATAATGATGAAGCATATAATTTTAATTTTGAATCTATTCAAGATGTTTCCGCGATAACATTTGAAATGACTAATCTTTATTTTAGCGCGCAAATTAATCCCTAAAAATAAAATATAAAATTGAATAAAGATAACACCAAGCAAAAAATCGCATAAAATTTAAAACCCATAAAAAACAAGGGCTTTAAATGTAAAGGGGATATGTAAAACTATGCGCAAAAGATAGGTTTTACGAAGTGTTGTTAGTAATTTTATACATAAAATCCATTATAGTTATCTAATAATAATTAATTGTGTTAATATGAGTATTTTTTAATATATTTATTTTTATTATCATTACAAAAGTATTATACTAAATAGAGTACTTAATTATATTATTTTATTTAACGATAAATTATTTAAATAATGCGGTATTTCTTTTATATTATTTGTCAGGAAAAATATTAATAAAGTAAATATCTATAAAATTATATATTTGTCTTGCAATTTTATATATTTGTTTTGCAATTTAATATTTATTTTTTATATTTTTTATATTTAATTTTATATTTTTTTATATTTAAATTACTAAAAAATTTTTTAGATTTTACGATATTTGGTCCATATTTCTATATTATTGTCTAATACATCGTAAATTTAATATTTTTTATGAATTATTATATTATTATGTCAGATATAATACTGGGCTTATTTCTATATCATTTTCATATATTTTCAAAAAATCCCTAAAATATTCATATAAAATTCCTATACTTTCACTTCAAATTGGGCGCCTAAGTATTTTTTATTTTTTTCTATTAAAGGTTTGATCTCGTTGTTATAAAATTCCTCAACCTGCTCTGCCGCTCTTCCGACAAATCTTTTGGCATCGGTTAATTCATTTAATTTATCCTTAACGGCGGCAAAGGCGGGGTCATTGGCAATTCGCTTTAGAAGATCGTTTGGATTGCCTTTTTGCTTGACTTCAATCGCGCTTAATACAGAATGTTGTCTGATTTTTTCGTGTAATTCTTGACGGTCTCCGCCTTGAGCTACGCATTCCATCAAAATTTCTTCGGTTGCCATAAACGGCAATTCTTCTTCAAGATGTTTTTTTATCATATTTTCATAAACGACCATATTTTGTGCAATGTTTAGATAAAGATTAAGCGCGCCGTCTATCGCCAAAAATGCTTGAGGAATAACTATGCGCTTATTGGCCGAATCGTCCAAAGTTCTCTCAAGCCATTGGGTAGATGCGGTCATAGACGCATTAATAGGCAAACTCAAAACAAATCTAGCTAACGCGCAAATCCGTTCGCTTCTCATAGGGTTTCGTTTATAGGCCATTGCCGAACTTCCTATTTGTTCTTTTTCAAAAGGCTCTTCTAATTCTTTTAGATGCTGCAACAGCCTTAAATCATTGGCAAATTTATACGCGCTTTGGGCTATCATGCTCAACGCGCTTAGCACAGAATAATCAAATTTTCGCGGATATGTTTGTCCTGTTACTCCATAAGCGGCTTTAAAACCTAGCTTGCTTAATATAAGTTTTTCTAGCTCAATAACCTTTTGGCTATTTCCTTTAAATAATTTTAAAAAGCTGGCTTGCGTCCCCGTAGTGCCTTTGACGCCTCGTAGCTTTATATTATTGATTAAAAATTCCAAATTTTCAAAATCTAGCATCAAATCCTGAATCCAAAGCGTCGCTCTTTTGCCTACGGTTGTGGGCTGCGCGGCTTGAAAATGAGTAAAGCCCAATGTAACCAAATCTTTATATTTTAACGCAAATTTGGAAAGTAAATCTATAAGCGTAATTAGCTTTTTCTTAACAACTTCCAGCGCGTTATAAATCATAATGATTTCGGCGTTATCTGTCACATAGCAGCTAGTAGCCCCTAAATGAATAATGGACTTTGCGCTTTTTGCCTGCTCTCCATAAGCGTAAACATGCGCCATAACATCATGTCTTACGATTTTTTCGCGCTCTTGGGCTATTTCCCAATTTATGTCGTTTTGGTATCGTTTTAACTCGGCTATTTGCCCGTCTGTAATATTTATTCCCAATTCTTTTTGGCTCTCGGCTAATACAATCCAAAGCTTGCGCCAAAGCTTTATCTTTGTGTCGTCTGAGAATATCTTGGCCATTTCGGCGCTCGCGTATCTAGAAATCAAAGGGTTTTGGTATAAATTATACTCCATTAAACTAACCTCAAAAAATTATCAAAATTTTTATGAAAAATTCTTTCAATTGTGTTTTTATTATAGCCTATTTTTTGTAGTTTTTCCACTAATATAGACAAGGCTAGATAACTATTTAGATTTTGAGGCAAATTATCAGTACCAAAAAAATCCGTGCCTAAGCATAAATTTTGATCGCCGAACTTTTGAATAAAATAATCCATATGCCTTATCACATCTTCTATTTTAGCTATTTTTTTATCGGATAAAAAATCCCCCACCAATGACAGCCCTATTACGCCGCCTTTTTGTATTATCGTGCTTATTTGTTGGTCTGTGATATTTCTTTTATGCTTAAAAACAGAACTAAAACAAGTATGTGAATTAATTATTAAACCCTCAAAATATCCTATGCAATCCCAAAATGTTTTTTGGTTTTGATGCGCTGTATCCAAAATAATTTTACTCTCTTGCAATATTTTTAATATTTTTTTGCCTTTTGCGGTAAGCCCAATATCTCCATATGCCCCGCCTCCTAGCGCGTTGTCGTAGTTCCAGGTCAATGACGCATAAAAAATATTTAAACTTGGCATTTTGCCATAGTCTTGCTCATTTATAAGGGATATATCTTCTATTCCAAATAAAATCTTGGAAAAATTTAATGTTTGATAACTTTTTATAAGCAAATCAATATTAGAAAAGTTATTATATTTGGTATGCGTCGTCCAAACAGCCAAAACTATCCTATCAAGATATTTAGAGTTTTTTGTTAGATATCTTTTGGCGTTGTTAAAGGTTTCTACCGTGATAATATCATTATGCAAATCGCTTATTTTCATTTTTATTAATATATGCGACATAATTTTTTAGGTGAAAAAAAGAGATTATCCTATAATATTGGATAATCTCTTTTATGGAAAAAAACTTCATTTATATATGTTTTTATATATGTTTTTTTAACGCGTTAATAATGTTATCTTTACTGGTAAATCCAATCATTTGGTCAACCACTTCGTTGTTTTTGATTATAAACATCGTAGGTATTGACATCACCCTAAAAGCTTGGGCAAGCTCCTGCTCTTCGTCAACATTGACCTTGGCTATAATAGCTTCGCCGTTTAGACTTTGAGCCACTTCGTCCAAAACCGGAGCAAGCATACGGCAAGGACCGCACCAACTTGCCCAAAAATCAACTAATACGGGCTTATCGGCGTTTGAAATCGTTTCTTTAAAATTTTTTTTGTTAAGATGGATTACTTCTGCCATTTATATTTTCTCCTTCTTGTTTTTTTTAAATAGTTATTGTTTTTAAATTTTTTTCATCATTAATATGCTTATATACCCTATATCCGCCAGAAAAACTAAACGCATTAAAGCCTTTGTTCTTCAAAAATCGTTCAGCTGTATAAGCTCGTTGTCCTGATAAGCACATTAAATATATGGTTTTATTTTCATCTAATTCATTTATACGAAGCCTTAATTCATGTAGAGGTATATTTTTAAAGCCATCAATATGTCCTTTTTCAAATTCTTGTCTTGTCCTGACATCCAAAAGAATTGACTTATCCAAATCAATCTTTTCTAAATCTTCCAAATGTTTTATGTCGCTTAATTTTTGTTTAACATTTTGCGCAACCAAACCAGCGATATTTATAGGGTCTTTTGCGGACGAATATGGCGGCGAATAAGGAAGTTCTAGCTCCGCCAAATCATCCACTGTTCCGTTCATTCTAATGACCGTGGCAAGCGCATCGGCGCGCTTATCAACGCCTTTGTCGCCTATTAATTGCGCTCCAAAAATTTTTCCGTTGGTTTTATCAAATAACAATTTTATATCAATAACGCCCGCGTCAGGATAATAAGTAGGATGCGAAGGCATGGTTATATAAACTTTTTCATAGGCGATATTTTGGGCTTTTAAAGTTTTTTCATTTAGCCCGCAAACAGCTATCGTCTTATCAAAAACTTTAATAATGCCGCAAAAAGTCGCGCCTTTGTATTTGGCGGCCTTACTCAAAATATTATCGGCGGCTACTCGCGCTTGTTTATGCGCGGGGACTGCCAAAGGCGAATATGTCTTTTCTTTGGTTATAAAATCTATCGTTTCTATCAAATCCCCTATCGCATAAATATCTGGATTGGAGGTTTGCATTTTAGAATTAACGACCACAGCGCCCCTTTCGTTAACTTTTAACCCGGCTTCTTGGGCTAATCTGGATTGGGGCTTAACCCCTATGGATATAATTGCCATATCGGCAATAATAGTCGTATCATAGTTAAGCGTCAATATGAGGTTATTTGAGTTTGAAGTTATATTCTTTACGCTGTTCCCTAAAACAAGGTTTATGCCGTTCTTTCTTAAGGTTTTTTGTAAAAAACTTGCCATATCAAAATCCAAAGGCGAGCCTACATGGTCGCTAAGTTCTATTATTGTCGTATCAATAGAAGCCAATGCCAAATTTTCCGCCATTTCAAGACCTATTGCGCCGCCCCCAATTATTACGGCGTTTTTAGGTTTGTTTTGTTCAATAAATGACTTAATCTTTAGCGTGTCCGGAATATCCCGCAAGGCAAACACTCCGGGGATATGTTGCATTTTTTCAGGAATAATCGGCTCAGCGCCCGTTGCCAAAATCAAATAATCGTATTTTTCTTGATATTGCTTGTTTTTGATATGGTCTATTATTGATACTTCTTTTTTTACAGTATCAATGAAAATCGCTTCGTTCTTTATTCTGACATCTATATTATACCAAGCGGCAAAACCTGAAGGAGTCATAATTGTTAAGTCATTTTTATCTTGGATAATGCCGCCTATAAAATATGGCAAGCCGCAACTTGCATAAGATATATAGTCGCCTTTTTCAAGCATTACTATTTGCATATCCTCGCTAAGTCGTCTTAATCTTGTCGCGGCGGTCGCGCCTGCCGCGGATCCGCCTATGATGATTGTTTTAGCCATCCTTATTTCCTTTTTAATTTATACCGTCTGTTACCAGTTCGCCTTTATAAGCGTTTAGGCCGCCCAAATCCACAACATTAGCATATCCCATCTTTTTTAATATAGCGGCGGCATGAACGCTTCTTGCGCCATTTTGACAATATAAATAAATTTTAGCGTTATAGTTATTAATATTATTTTTTGCCCAATCGCCAATTTTAAAAAAGGGCACATTTATACTATTTGGCAATCGCCCGTCCTTAAATTCATTATAGCTTCTAAGATCAATAAGATAATCATTAATTTCTAATACATTAACTACATCATTGATATTAATTTTATTAATATCATATCTTTTATGATAAGTCGCCAATTCGCACCTCCACCCAAAATATATCTTCCGTGCTTAAATTTAAATAACTTCTTGAAAAATATGATTTATTTATGTATAATGTATTATACATATTTTTGAGGTATATATATGGTAAAACAAGAATGCATTGATTTTTTGAAGACATATCTTCCCTTCTTAAAAAAGATGTCTTTTGATGATAGACAAGATTTTTTTAATAAGGCCGTTTTAAGGAATTACTCGGCAGGCGAAATTATTTCCAATAACGAAACCTGCAGCGGTATGATTATTGTCTTTAAAGGCCAAGTCCGCGCTTTTATCGGCTCAAAAAACGGCAAGCAAATCAGCATTTACAGGTTGTTAGAAGGCGATGTTTGTGTGCTTTCGGCTTCATGCGTAATGAATAATTTGACATTTGATGTTACTATTGAAACCGAAAAAGACAGCCAAATAATCGTTTTGCCTTCCGAACATTTTGAACGCTTCGTAAAAAACAACACCTTTATCAAAGATTATGTTTTGGCCATAATGTCGCAACGGCTATCGGACGCTTTGTTTCTTATAGAACAAACTCTGTTTTCAAGGTTCGATAAGCGCCTAGCGGACTTTATTTTGGAGCAAGCCAATATTGACGGCGCTAATGTGGTTAAGATAACTCAAGATACCATAGCCAACCACTTGGGAACCGCCCGAGAAGTTGTTACACGCATGATGAATTATTTTGAGGATGAAGGTTATATAGAGCTGTTCCGCGGCGGTTACAAAATCATTAATGACAAAGCGTTGGCTGATATAGCTAATTTATAAGTATTATATTATAAATTTCAATTATTTTCTGTAATTTTATCACTTATTATTTATTTTTAAAAAACCTTCTATGTAAAAAATTTATGATAGAAGGTTTTTTTATTATCAATTTTTACCTAAAAACTCTAAATGTTTTTTCAACAGGGACAAATTCTTTTTCTCCCGCTACGCCCAAAATTTTCCCAAACGGCATTTGCGCCAATAATTTCCATTCAATCGGCAAATTCCAGCGGACCTTAACAGCGTCGTCAATTAAAGGGTTATAATGCTGCAAACTTGCCCCCAAGCCCATATCGCATAAAGCGGTCCAAACAATATGTTGAAACATACCGGCAGCCTGCATCGCCCAAACCGAAAAAGAATCTTTATATAAAGGAAATTTTTGCATCAAAGCCTTTGTGACTTTTTCATCCTCAAAGAAAAGTATTGTTCCGTAACCGTTTTTAAATGACTGAATTTTATCTTGCGTTTTGGCGAAGTTTTTTTCAGAAACGACTTTTTTCAAAGATTCTAATACAATATCCCATAAATCGTCATGGTCTTCTCCAATTAACAAAACAGCCCTATTGGCCTGCGAATTATATGGCGTTGGAGAATGCATTAATGCCTGTTTGATCATATCAATTATTTCATCGTCAGATACGGCTATATTTTTTCCTATTGAATATATTGAACGTCTGCTTTTTATTGAATCCATAAATTTATTCATAATTTTAAATCTCCTTTTTTATGGTTGTATCTTTAGTGTTAACCTTAATATTAACCTTAAATTTAATAATGTCAACATGCAAAGTGATATATTTTTTTATTTTCGTTAATTTTAATTAAATTTTTTTAAAACATAATATAACAAAATATAACATAAAGCGATAAATTTAATAAAATAAACATCAAAAAATATTTATTTCATTAAAAATAGACTTTAAATTAGTATTATGCCTGATAGAGTATTCTATAAAAATCTTTTTAAATACGAAAAAAGCTCCTTTTTAAAAAAAGCTCCTTTTTAAAATAATATTTAAAAGAAAATTACCCCTTAATTTTTCTAGACTTTATGACCTTTTTTAGCCCTTTAAAATATTTTTTATTAGCCATGTCAATTAGTCCCATCATCCTTTCTTTTGGAAGCCTCCTTTCGCTTAGCGTCGCAAGCATTCTTAACGGCAGCCTAAGGATTGACTCAAAAGTTTGGTCGTTGCCCGGCATATTCCTATGCAATGTTTTAAACTCTTTTTTCAGTCTCCTTTTTAATATCCGTCCTATAACAGTCCTGCTTATGTCATTAATGGTTGAATTAAAGTCAAAAGGACGCTGTTTTTTTACGCTTTTTGGCGTTAGCGGTCTCCCCAAAAGCTTAGAAAATTCTTCGTCGCTTAAAATGGGCTTTTTGGGCGGAATATAATTTGAAAATACAAACTCCTCGCCCTTAATATTAATATCATGTTCATATGCTATATCTTTAGAAGATACGCCTACAAAAACTTTATATTCCCCGCCCTCAAGCGCCCAGTCTTTTGATGAAACATTGTAAAAAGCTAAAGATCGCATAGGAATTAAAATAGTTATATCTTTCGCTTCTCCTTTTTTCAAAAAGACTTTTTTAAACCCTTTAAGTTCTTTTTTGGGTCTTATAAACCTGCTTTGAGGCATGCCGATATAAACTTGAACTACTTCCGCGCCGTCAAAATTCCCAATATTTTTGATAGTAAGATTAACCGCTATATTATCATCATCGGTTTTTACTATAATGTTATTTAATTCAAAAGATGTATAACTTAACCCATGACCAAATGGAAATCTTACATCTTTATCAAAAGTATCGTAATACCTATATCCTACAAAAAGCGTTTCCTTGTAATGCGATGCGTTATTATCTTCCGTAAAGTTTGGATAAGAAGGGTTATCTTCTAATTTAATTGGCCAAGTTTCCGCTAACTTGCCCGAAGCATTGACCTTGCCGTATAAGATATCTACGCCTGCGTCCGCGGCTTCTCCAGCAAGATATTGCAAAACTATCGCTTTGGCGTCAATAATATTATCAAGCTCCATAGGCGAACCGCCGCTTAACACTATAACAAAATCAGACCTAACTTTTAACAATTCGTCAATCAAAGAATAATGGGATTGGGGCAATCTCATATGTTTTCTGTCATATCCTTCGCTTTCATATTCTTCTGTTAAGCCTATAAATACCGCTATATTTTTATGGTTTTTGCATGACGAGACAGCTTGAGATATTAATTCATAATCTACATTATCATTATCAATATTATAGCCGTCTAAGTATTCATAACTTATATTTTGACTATCCAGCCCTTCTAAGAAACTTTCAAGTTTATAAGGATTAATTTTTGAACTGCCGCTGCCTTGATATCTTGGATATTTTGCGAGCGCTCCTATAACCAATAACTTTTGGTCTTGGCTAAAAGGCAAGAAGTTATCGTCGTTTTTTAATAAAACTATTGAATTTTGAGCTATCTTTTTAGCCAATTGATGTCTTTGTTCTTGATTATATTTGACGGTTTTTTGTGCCGATTTTACTTTTGATATTAGTTCTAGAATTCTCAAAACACAGCAATCTATTTGGTGTGTGGTAACCTTGCCGTCCAAAACGGCTTTTAGGACGCATTCATAATTAAACTGGCCGGAATACGGGAATTCAATATCAAGCCCCGCTTTGACGCCTTGCGCCCTTTCGTCCACAGCGCCCCAATCGCTTATAACCGCGCCTTTATAGCCCCAAAAATTCCTTAAGACATCGGTCAAGAGATATTTGTTTTGGCTAGCGTAAACGCCGTTTAGCCTGTTATACGAGCACATAACAGTCCAAGGCTGGCTTTTTTTGACAGCAATTTCAAAAGGTTTTAGGTATATTTCATGCAAAGTCCGCTCGTCTATTTCTGCGCTTATAATAGCCCTATAAGTCTCTTGATTATTGGCGGCAAAATGCTTGATAGATGTCCCGACGCCTTGGCTTTGGACGCCTTTTATAAATGACGCTGACATCATCCCCGCAAGATAAGGGTCTTCCGAAAAGTATTCAAAGTTCCTGCCGCATAATGGCGAGCGTTTGATATTAGTGCCCGGGCCTAAAATAATATCAACATTTTGCTCTATCGCCTCGCTTGCTAGAGCTTGCCCCATCTTTTCTATAAGCTCAAGATCAAAACTGCATGCGCTAAGTACTGCGGGCGGAAAGCATACGGCTTTTTGATTGGATTTTTCCCCATTCTCAATGATTTCATTTCTGAGCCCGTGCGGACCGTCTGACATTTTTATGCTGTCTATGCCAAGACGGCTTATGCTTTTGGTATTCCACCAATCAGCGGCAAAAAGTAACGACACCTTTTCTTTTAGCGTCATTTTCTCAAAAACATCTTTTATATCCATAAAAAACCCTTAAAAATTATTAAATTAAAATATATTTTAAGTTATAATATTGTCCAAGTCAATACAGCATACGCTTAAAAAAAACCGCAGTATCTTATATAAGATACTGCAGTTTTTTTATTATTTTGCATACTCTGTGCTTCTTAGTTCTCTTATCACATTGACTTTTATTTGTCCAGGATAATCAAGCTCGTTTTCAATTTTTTTAGCTATTTCTTTGGCGATAAAGATTGTAGAGTTATCGTCAACCTCTTCAGGTTTTACCATAATTCTAACTTCTCTTCCCGCCTGTATTGCGAATGATTTTTCAACGCCAGCAAAAGAATTTGCAATTTCTTCTAATTTTTCAAGCCGTTTTACATAGTTTTCCAAAGATTCTCTTCTTGCGCCGGGTCTTGCGCCTGATATTGCGTCCGCTGCCTGAATAATAACAGCCTCGGCAGTTTCAGGCTCTATATCGTTATGGTGCGCGGCTATACAATGGATAACCTCTTTATTCTCTTTGTATTTTTTAGCCAATTCAACGCCAATTGATATATGCGTTCCCTCGACATCATGGTCAACAGCTTTGCCTATATCATGCAATAATCCAGCTCGCTTGCAAAGCATCACATCCAGTCCAAGCTCGGCTGCAAGCAACCCAGCCAAATGGGAAACTTCAATTGAATGTTTTAAAATATTTTGACCGTAGCTTGTGCGATATTGCAGTCGTCCTAACAACTTCACAAGCTCGGGGTGAATTCCATAGACGCCAGTTTCAAATATTGCGTTTTCGCCCGCTTCTTTTATATGGGCTTCTACTTCTTTTTTGACTTTTTCTACGACTTCTTCTATCCTTGCAGGATGAATTCGCCCGTCTGCAATAAGTTTTTCCAAAGCTATTCTGGCAATTTCTCTTCTAACCGGATCAAAACCTGACAATATAACCGCTTCGGGCGTATCGTCTATTATCAAGTCAATACCGGTAGCGTTTTCCAATGCCCTTATATTTCGGCCTTCACGACCTATTATGCGCCCTTTCATCTCGTCATTGGGTAAAGGCACTACCGAAACGGTAATTTCGGCAGTATGTTCCACAGCGCATCTTTGAACAGCTTGGCTTATTATTGCTTTGGCTTTTTTATCCGCTTCTTCCTTTGCGGCTTGCTCTATATTTCTCACCAACATTGCCGCGTCTTTTTTGGCTTCTTGCTCAAACTCGGCTATTAGCAATGTTTTGGCTTCTTCTTTGGTCAATGAGGCAACTCTTTCCAATTCTTGAATAATCTTGGCTTCAGTTTCTTTTATGCGCTCATATTCGCGTTCTAATTCTTGTTCTTTTAAAGCTAGATTTTTGCTGGTCTGTTCCAAAGCTTCAAGCTTTTTTTCAATGGTTTCCTTTTTCTTGTCAAGGTACTCTTCCTTTTGGATTATACGGCTTTCGCTTTTTTGAAGTTCGTTGCGTCTTTCTTTTACTTCTTTATCAAAATCCATTCGCAATCTATGCACTTCTTCTTTGGCTTCTAATATTGCTTCTTTTTTTATCGTTTTGGCTTCCATATTAGCATCTTTGATAATTTTATCGGCAGTTATTGTAGCGCTGCCGATTTTGCTTTTTACTATTTGAGCATTTATAATATAACCTACAGCTAGGCCTATAAATAATGCCGCAATAGGTAATAAAATTATCAAAAGAATGTCTATTTGAGCCAAAATGTTCAGCAGGTCGCCGTTCATTTTTTACCTCCTATTCAATTTTCAATCTGCGTTAATATGACTTATAATTTAAGAAATTTTCTTATAATAAATCAAAGTGCATTATTTCAATAATAGCCAATAAAAAATCAAATGTCAACTTAATAACGGTAAAGCGTTCTTATTGTTCTTGACATATTCTTTTATTTTTTGCTCTATTTCTTGACATAATTGCGAATTTTCTACAAGATATTTGCGCACATTTTCTCTGCCCTGCCCTATCCTTTCGCCATTATAACTAAACCAAGAACCGCTTTTTTCTAATATCCCAAATTCAACCCCAAAATCAATTATGCTAGATTCGTTTGAAATTCCTTCGCCATAAATAATATCAAATTCAGCGACTTTGAATGGCGGCGCAAGTTTATTTTTGACTATTTTGGCCTTAGTGCGATTGCCGACCATTTCTGAGCCGTCTTTTAATGTCTCGGCCCTTCTGACATCAATTCTTATGCTTGAATAAAACTTCAATGCCTTGCCGCCTGAAGTAACTTCGGGCGAACCAAATAATACGCCGACTTTTTCGCGCAATTGATTTATAAATATAACGCAAGTTTTGGTGCGGCTTATAATGCCGGCAAGCTTTCTTAACGCTTTGGACATTAACCTTGCTTGCAGTCCTATATGGCTGTCGCCCATTTCCCCGTCTATTTCAGCCTTGGGCGTTAACGCGGCAACCGAGTCTATAACTATCACATCCAAAGCGCCGCTTGAAACTAAACTCTCGGTTATATCCAACGCCTGCTCGCCGTTATCAGGCTGTGAAATATAAAGATTGTCAAGATCGACGCCTAAATTTTTGGCATAAATCGGGTCAAGCGCATGCTCGGCATCAATAAAAGCCGCCGCGCCGCCGTTTTTTTGCGCTTCGGCTATTACATGCAAACTTACTGTAGTTTTGCCCGAAGATTCCGGTCCGTATATTTCAATATTTCTTCCTCGCGGCAACCCGCCTATGCCTGTCGCCAAGTCCAACGCCAAACAGCCTGTTGAAATAGTTTCAATAGGCAAATTAACTTTTTCGTTAAATTTCATTATAGAGCCTTTGCCAAATTGCTTTTCAATTTGAGAAATGACTTGTTCTAACGCTCTTTTTTTATTTTCATCCATTTTTTATGTATTCTCCTTATAAAATTTACTAATTATAATTTTTTAGATATTGTATCAGTCTAAAGAAAGCGTTATCGCATCCTTGCAAGATTATCTGCTCTCTACCCCCTTCAAAATGGTTTTCAAAAATATGTATGCCGTCTTTATCGCCTAATGCCAAATAACATAGCCCTACATTTTGCCCTTCAGGGCCGGCAAAGCCCGTAGTAGCCATTGCTATATCAGCGCCGTCCTTAATTAGCCCCGTCGCCATCTGATAAGCCGTTTCGCTGCTTACAACCCCGTTTTTTTCCAAGACGCTTTTGTCTATCTCTAGCCTTGACAATTTTGATTTTTCGTCATATGTTACCAGACCCTCTATTAATACTTTGCTTGCGCCCGGATATAAAACAAGTTGGGAAACAATGCGCCCGCCCGTATATGATTCGGCGATAGAAATTTTTCTGTCGGTTTTTAGCAAAATCTCAAAAGCGGCTTGGCTTAATGTAACGTCGCCTTCGGCATATAAATATTTGTCTAATCTTTCCTTAATGCTGTTAATTACATTTAAAACCTCTATTCCCGACATATTGTCGGTATAGCCGATTATTATATCGCATAAAGCGCGGGTTTGGATATAATCAATGCTTACTCTAGCTTTCGCTCTTGAAACATCTTTGATAAGTTCTTTGCATATTTCGGCATTAATGCCGTATGTTCTTAACACATGCTTATAACGGTGCGTTATTGATTTGGAAATAAGCACCGGCAAAACCATGTCTTCAAATAATTTTATTCCTTGGTCGTCCGTATCAATAAAAGCGATCTCGCAAGAACTATACGATGTGTAAATATCGGACGGCGCCGCGCCTAAGACTTCCTTGGCTCTTTTATCGGCGTTTAGAATAAGCATATATGAGGAGATTTTTTCGGCATACTTTAAAAAAATCAAAAAATCATCCTCAAAATATCTAGCCTTTGTTACGCTATTAACATCAAGGCCATTATCGGACAATAATCCGATAAGCTTTGATATGTATTGTTCGCAGTCATTTGCTTGACCGTATTGTAGCGCCAAAATTGATATTTTCATCTGTTATTATATAAATATATTGTTTTTTACCCTATTAAGTTTAGAATACAGCTTTTTATTGTTTTTGTAAAGAGTTGGTATTGATATTTTTTAATCGCGGATTACCGCGCGGCCTTTGATAAAATAATGTATTCCCGAAAAGATTGTCAATAACAAAGATATCAAAAATAGCGCAAAGCCGCCAATATATAAATATATGTAATTAAAATTAAAAAGATTGCCTAAATCTTGCGCGCACATAAGCACAGGAATAGCTATTGTTTGTAATGCTGTCTTTGCTTTTCCAAAAATATCTGCCGCCATTATATAATTTTTTGAAGCGGCTAACATCCTTATATTATTAACAATCAAATCGCGGATTAATATAATTATTATTGAAACCGCTAATATGATATTAAAGCTATAATCAACCGGCGCCGCCAATAAAATTAAAATCAAAGAAGATGACACTAATATTTTATCGGCTATTGAATCCAAAAATTTTCCCAACGTTGTTATAAGGTTATATTTTCTCGCGATATACCCGTCAAAAAAGTCGGTTATCGCCGCCAAAATAAAAATCAAAGTGGCATAAAGCCTTGAATAAGGAATAAACGAATTTAATAAAAATAAACTTATTATCAAAGGCACAAGGCAAATTCTTAAGATAGACAGTTTATTGGGCAGGTTCATAGCATTTCTCCTTTCAAATCATAAGTCAAAACATCCATTATCTTTACATCATAAAAATTGCCCACCTCTGCGTAATTGCCGCTAAAATAAACTAAGGTATCTACTTCAGGGGCATTATATTGTGTTCTGCCAAAAAACAAGTTTTTTTCAAAATCTATTCCTTCGTATAAAACTTTTAGCGTCTTATTGAGATATTTCTTTTTATTATTTTCAATAACTACCTTTTGTTGAACGGCGGCGGCTTGTCTTAGGCGCGAGTTTTTAATTTTGGATGGGATTTGATTGGGCATATTTGACGCTGGCGTTCCTTCTTCGCGCGAATATGTAAAGAAACCTACATTGTCTAATTTAAACTCTTCCAAAAAGAACAATAATTTTTCAAATTGACTATCGCTTTCTTGAGGAAAACCCAAAATAAAAGAGCTTCTTATGCTGATATCCCCTGCTTCGCGGATTTTATAAATCAAGTTTTTTATGCCCTCTTCGGTTATGCGACGGTTCATTCTCTTTAAAATTATATTATCAATATGTTGCAAAGGTATATCCAAATAATTACAAATTTTAGGTTCAGATATTATTAAATTAAGCAAACTGTCATTAATAGTTTCGGGATAACAATATAACAGTCTTATCCATTCTATCCCGTTGGTTTTGGAAAGGTCAAACAACAAATCGGCTATATTATAACTTTTATACAAATCGTTGCCATACCTGCCCGTGTCCTGCGCGACTAAGATAAGTTCTTTTACTCCCATGTCGGCAAGGCTTTGGGCTTCGGCCAATATATTTTCTTTGGATCGCGAAATATATTTGCCTCTTATGCTGGGGATTGAACAAAATGTGCAATGATTATCGCATCCCTCGGCAATTTTTAAATACGCGTAATGAGGAGGCGTGGTAAGCACCCTATCAATCGTATCATTGTCTTTGGGAATATTGCTGTAATAGGTTTCGCCGTTGTATAACCGTTTTATAACCTGGTCAATCTCAGAATAATTGAAAGCGCCCAAAAAAGCGTCAACTTCGGGTAATTCTTTTTTTAGTTCGTCTAAATATTTTTGACTTAAACATCCGCTAACTATAATTTTTCGGCAATTTTTTTGTTTTAAATCAATGGCGTCTAGTATTGTATCTATTGATTCTTTTCGCGCTTTTTCTATAAACGCGCAAGTATTGATAATTATTATCTCAGCCGCATTTAAATCGTCCACAACCTCAAAATCCGAGCCTTTCAAGTATCCAAGCATCTTTTCGGTATCTACTCTGTTTTTGTCGCATCCTAATGATATAACGCCTAATTTTTTCATCTTTCTTCTTGCTCTTGCGGATCAAATGGCTCGCCAAATTCTTCCTCAAACTGTTCGGGCGTAATTAATACTTTTCGCGGTTTGTTAGTGCCATCAAAAGGAGATATAAATTTTTTTAATTCTAATTGGTCCATTATTCTCGCCGCCTTGGCGTATCCATACCTGAACCGTCTTTGGATCAATGTCGTTGACGCCTGTCCCAATTCCAAAAACATCCGCACAATATTGGCAAGATTGGGGTCGGGCTCGTCAACAAAATTAGCCACTGTAACGCCATTGCTATCGGCGTCGTTTGAACTGAATATTAACTCTTCTATTTCTTTATCAAAATCCGAAGGATTGTTTTCTTTAATAAAATCAACCACATCGTAAACTTCGTCATGTGTAACATACGCGCCTTGAACCCTAAATGGTTCGGGTTTATCCACAGGCGCGTAAAGCATATCTCCGCGGCCAAGCAACCGTTCGGCGCCTCCTTGGTCAAGTATTGTTTTTGAGTCCGCAAAAGACGTTACAGAAAACGCTATTCTTGACGGCAAATTAGCCTTAATCGTGCCCGTAATTACATCAACAGAAGGACGCTGCGTCGCCAAAACAAGATGAATGCCCGCCGCGCGGGATTTTTGCGCTATAACCCTGATTTTGTCTTCAAAATCCCTTTTAGCCTGCGCCATCAAATCGGCAAGCTCGTCCACGACTATCACAATAAAAGGCAATTTTTCCTCATCGCCATTTTTGACGATGGATAAACTATTAAATTCGTGGATATCCCTGACTTTGTAAGAAACAAACAATTCAAATCTTCTTTCAGCTTCGTCTATGGCCCATTCAAAGGCGTTGAGCGCATGCTCGGGCTCGGTTATAGGGTTTTCGGTCAACATATGAGGCAACCCTCTATAACTTGTAAACTCAACGCGCTTGGGGTCTATTAGAATTAACCTTACATCGGCGGGAGAAGACTTGAATATTAAGCTGGTAATCAAGGCGTTAAGACAGGACGATTTTCCGGAGTTAGTCGCCCCTGCCACCAATAAATGCGGCATGTTTATAAGGTCGGTTACTATATTTTTTCCCGCTATGTCTTTGCCCAAAGCAAAACAAAGCGGCGACGGATGGTTGATAAATTCCCTTGATTCAATAATCTCCCTTAGCGAAACAACCTCTATAGTATTGTTTGGTATTTCAATGCCTACCGCCTGCTTGCCCGGTATCGGCGTTTCAATGCGCACTTTTCCGTTTGAAGCCATAGTATAAGCTATATCGTCCGCTTTATCGGCGATTCTTTTGACAGATATTCCTGGCGGCATTTGGAGTTCGTATCTTGTAACCGCAGGCCCTTTGGTGACGCCAATTACTTTTGCCGGCGTCTTAAAATCATCCAAAACTTGTTCCAAAATCGCTATATTCTCGTTTATATCTTCGTCTATTTCGCCTGTGTATGTTGAGTTGTTTTGCAAAAGGTCAATGGGCGGTTTAATATATTTTTTATATAACGGTCTCGGCTTCGCGCTCTTAGGCGGCGTATTCGGCTTGTCGGCATATAAGATATCTTCTACTTTAATTTGTTCTTCCTCCGAAGCCGCCGTTTTTTTGCTCGCTATAGACTCCACTTCATTGATTTTTTTGTCAATATCCGAGGTTTGCTTGGGAGGATTTATAGTAAGATATTGCGAATTCTCATAAGGCTGCTCAAAAGATTGCAACGACTGGTTTAGGTTTTGCTCGCTCAAAAATCTCAAAGGCTCAACTTTAACATCGGCAAGCTTATTGTCGCTTTGGTCTTTGGGCTCAGTTGGAATTTTTTGCATTGAAGCCTGAGTTTGCTCGGTATAGATTTGAGGTTCGTTATAGACCTGGTTTTTTGAGCCTCGCTTTAATATTTCTTTAAACTCTTTTATAACGCTGTCTTCTGTCTCGGCGGTTTTGCTTTCCCTAAGTTTTTGGCTAACTAATTCCGCGTCAATAATTTTGGGTATTTTGGGCGCTTCTTGCGATTGATTGGCAATACTATGCTTTAGTTCATTTTTTAGTCTAGATTCTAAAATCTCTTTGCTTCTTTTTTCGGCGTCAATGACATTGGCCGCAACAATTTTTTTAGGCGGAGGGACAAATTCCGATTTTTCTTTATGAATTATTTTTTCGGGCTTTGGCTCCGCATAAAAACTTGTTTTAATAGTATTTGGTTTTGCATCAGAAGATTCAAAAGACGCCGCCAAAGACGCCGCGTAATCAGCCCTAAAAGTGTTAATAGAGCCTTTAAATGACTGAAACTTTTTATCTATGCCAAAATCGCCGTATTTCTTTTTATTTTCTTCCAAAGCCGAATAATAATCATGGCTTAGGTTGTATATTTTTTTAACGCCTCTTTTTTCGCTTTTATCAAAAGCGCTTGCTTTTTTGTCGCCTTTTATAATTGTTGAGACAAATAAAGAATTGGTCTTTTTTTCGGCAAGTTGTCTTTTAAATTCCCTTTGGGTATTTGCTATAATATTTTTTGTTTTGTTGTATCTTTTAATTTTTTCAAAATCAATAAATGTTATCCCAAATACTACAAACAAAACCGAAAACAACACATAGCTACCTATAAGCTTTAAAGCCATATATATCGGATATGCTACAAAGCCCAAAATTACGCCGCCAAAAGTCATTGAAGAATCATAGCATTTGGAAATATAACTAGCAAAAGACACATCCGCGCCCAAAAACCGCGCGGACGAAATTAGATGCAAAATCATAAGGGCGCAAAAAAACATGCCCAATACGGAAAAAGTTTTTCTCAAAGAAACCTGAACGGTATAGCCTTTAAAAAGAATCAATCCAAAAGAAAACAGGGTTACAAATAAGGCGTAATGGGAATAACCAAATACGCCCATTACAAAATTTTTTACCGCTTTTGCGCCAATAGGCGCCAAAAAAATATCAAAAACGGTAAAAATTAAAATGACTACTGACAAAATCATCAGAGCCAATCCGTTAATTTCGCTTCCTTTATTTGAATATCTGCTTTCTTTTCTCAAAAAAAGACTCCTGAAAAAACCTAATATCAACCAAACTGCTTTTTTGATAATTATACCATAATACGATTTAATAGACAATGGATATAAATCTTAAGCATATCCAACTTATCGTCAAATTACAAAATATTATTTAATGATTTTAACGAACATCCGACAAGTTCGCTAAATACATTGGCTATAAAATGCAACAACTTTTTTGACGCCGATGATTCTATTTTGATGGTTGATAGTCTTTCATAATCCGAATTATCTATAAACTTCAAGTTATTGATTAAATTAAGCTGCAGGGGCAAACCATCTATATCTTTACATAACGGACATAACAGCCCTCCTCTTAGCGCGGAAAAATACGGCCTTGAAACACTGGCGCGGCAAGACGAGCATTTTGTAAAATTCATTTTATACCCTATTAACGCCAGCGTGTCTATGATAAATTTGGTTGCTATCATATTTTCATTAGTCGTATCATAAGCAAGTTCTTTTAACGCTTTGAGGCTATGCAAAAACAATTTTTCATTAGGTTGACCTTCAATGGTGGCGTAGTCAATAACCTCCAAAATAACGCAGCCACAAAAAAATCTTTCTGTTTGATACGCAAGGTCATAAAAAGATTCGGTCAGCGTGCAATTGGTCGTTATATAATTGTTGCCGCGTTCAGAAAAAATAAACTCGCCAAAACAGAAAGGTTGCGCCGCCATTTTCATCTTTGCTTTTGGCTTTTTTACGCCTTTAAAAACGGCGTTTAATTTCCCCCTCTCCAAAGTAAAAATTACGGCGATTTTATCGTTTTCCTTATAATCTTTGGTATTTAAGACCAAACCTGTAACTTTTATATTATCTTCCATAGTTAAATTATATCAAAAAATATTTTTTTGGTCATTAATTAGCTGTCATCGCGTTATTATACATAATTTATTAAATTTTTGAACATACTATAACTATAAAAAAATAGGAGGTTTACATATGTTTTTTGGAGACGATCTTTCCGGCTTGTCGTGGAAATTGTTTTCTTCTACAGGCCAAATAGGATATTATTTGTTATACAAACGCCTTAATGAATTAGACGACGAAGTCAATCCTCCTGTTGATAGGGACATATTTGATTAAGATATATATTTAAGATTTACAGACCTTAAGAATTCTTAAGGTCTGTAATCTTTTTGACTGGAATTTCCAATTTGTCTATTTAGGTTTTCTTTGTTTTTATCAAGATATATTTGATACAGCTCATCGGCTGTCATGCCCGAGTGAAGACACATGCTTATAAAAAAATGCAACACATCAACAAGTTCTTCTTTTAAAGCCTGTTTATTAATCGTTTTAGGGTTTTTCCACCATTTAAAATTAACCTCGTTTAAAGTTTCACCCAATTCCGATATAAGCGCCAATATATTTTTTTGAATCCAAACCTCGGATGTATACTGGTCGCGCAGGTTATGGTTATCTATTATAAAATCATTGAGCTTTTGCTGCATCTCAAAAATATGTTCAAGTTTATCCATAAGTATCTCCCTTTTTTATAATCCAATACAATACAACTATAACACAGCAATAAAGAAAAGCTATAGCAAAACGCTATGGCTTTTTTTAAAAAAATATTGTAAATCATTTTTAAATATCGTCAATTAAGAAACTGTAACAAATCTTCGGCCGGTCTATTTGCAACGCACGAGATACAAGCCCTTTCAAAGTCTAAATATTTACGGGCAACATCCATTACATCGTCTTTGGTAATAGAATTAATCTCTTTTAATTTTTGGTCCAAATCAAAAATTTGGTCGGATACCAATAACATTTTTCCATAAACATTCATAATAGATGTGGTGTTTTCTTGTCCTAAGATAATATTGCCTTTTAACTGTTCTTTGCCGCGCTCAAACTCATCGTCGTTTATGCCGTCTTTTAAGAATTTTTTTAGTTCGTCAATAACGGTTTTTACGGCTTTTTCTATGTTTTGAGGGTTGGTGCCGCAATAAAAAGAGAAAATGCCATTATTCTTATAAGAAGACATATAACTATATACGGAATACGCCAGCCCCAACTCTTCCCTAATTTTTTGAAACAGCCTTGAACTCATAGACCCGCCCAGCACATTGGAAGCAATCATCATAGGATTGGATTCTTTTGTATTAAACATTGGAGAAGGAAATCCTATGGCTATGCTTGCTTGTTCTATTTGTTTGATTTTGCATCCGGTTTTGGGCACGGATGCATGCTTGGGCGCTGGTTCGGCTTTTAGACAATTCTCCTGCCCTTCAAACTTTTGGTTAAAGTATTTGTCAATAAGCTCCGCAAGCTTATCAAAATCAAAATTTCCCGCTACCGCAATTACTATATTTTGCGGGCAATAATGGCTAAACATAAATTTCTTTAATTTATCTTTATCAAAATTATTTACATTTTCAGCGGTGCCAACAATAGGTTGTTCTAAAGGGTTGCCCTCAAAAAATAATTTGGCAAGGTTTTCATGACAAACATCTTCTGGCGAATCTTCAACCATAGATATTTCTTCTAAAACTACTTTCTTTTCTTTTTCTAGTTCATTCTCGTCAAAAGTTGAGTTAAAAAACATATCGCTCAAAATATCAATGCATTTTTCAAGATGTTCGTCTATTGATTTTGTGTAATAACATGTGACTTCTTTGGCTGTAAAAGCGTTAATCTGACCGCCTATTTTGTCTATTGAATCGGCAATATCAAAAGATGAGCGGTTAGAAGTTCCTTTAAAAAGCATATGCTCAATAAAGTGCGATATTCCATTGATATTATTTTTTTCGTAAGCGCTTCCCGCTCCTACCCAAACGCCTACTGAAACAGACCTTAAAAAATCCAGCTTTTTCATTATTAATCTTAATCCGTTCGGATAAGATATCATCTTATGCATAAAAAATACCTCTAACTAAAAATTTTAATAATAGTATGTGATAGATTACATATTTTATTGAATCAATATTAGTTTATACCAATAAATGTAAACAGTCAAACAAGCATTTATTTTAAACTTTGCTAACCGTAGCGATGTTTTCGCTTACAGTGACAAGATTAAACCCTTTTTCTTTTAAAGTTTTGATTATATCGGGCAATGCCTCTAGCGTGTTTTTGGTAGGATGCATAAGTATTAGATCGCCGTTTGAAGCTTTTGTGGTGGCCCTTTTATAAATCAAAGATGTGTTTTTGTCGCGCCAGTCAATAGTGTCTTTGGTCCACATGATAGTTTTGTATCCAAGCTCATCGGCAACTTCCAAGGTAAGCTTGTTATACGAACCCGATGGCGGCGCAAAAAGCGTGGTTTTTTTGCCGCAGATGCTTTCAATTAATTTTTCTGTAACATAAATTTCCTCGCGGTTTCGCTCGCGGGATAAGTTTTTGTGGTCTTTATGAAAATATCCGTGATTGCCAATTTCATGGCCGTGCTGCGCTATATCTTTTAAAACATCTTGATTATTGGCGGCCCAGCACCCGCCTATAAAAAAAGTGCATTTTATATCGTATTTTTCAAAAACCAAAAGCATATCGTCAATATATTCCGTCCCCCAATAAACATTTATCATAAGGCTAATATTATTCTTAGCAGTGTCGCCGTTATAATAAGCCTGCGGTTCGCCGCTTTTAAATACTTGGGCTATATCGTCTTTTATCGCCATCCCCAAAACAAACAAGACCGCAATCGCAATAATTACATTACTTAATACATCAATAAAATATCTTTCTTTTTTGATTGTGTTTTGATTCATATAATAAATATATTCAATAAAATAAAAAAAAAGTAATATCGCCATTGAAATCAAAGTTCTTTAATAAAAGCACAAAAAACACATAAAATAAATAAAAACTTCAAAATTATGGTAATTGATAGACAATCTTTTTGAGATATATTATCATTATATAGCGAACAAAATTATTTAAGGAGATATATGATGGCATCAACTTCTATTAAAAATATTTTCGCAAGAGAAATCCTTGATTCGCGCGGCAATCCGACCGTAGAAGCTATTGTAACTTTAGAATCGGGAGCGCAAGGCGTCGCGGCCGTGCCTTCGGGAGCTTCTACCGGCATATTTGAAGCCGTGGAGTTAAGAGACGGCGACAAAAAAAGATATTTAGGGAAAGGTGTCCTAAAAGCCGTTAATAATGTCAATACGGAAATTTTTGAGGCGCTAAAAGGCAAAGACGCCCTAGATTACGCCGCAAACGATAAGATTATGATCGAACTGGACGGAACGGAAAACAAAAGCCGTTTGGGCGCAAACGCGATTTTGGCGGTATCGCTTGCGGCTTCCAAGGCGGCTGCAAATTCATTGGGAGTTCCTTTATATAAATATCTCGGCGGCGACAGCGCGACTATTTTGCCCGTTCCTATGTGCAACATAATCAACGGCGGGGCCCATGCATCCAATAATGTTGATATCCAAGAATTTATGATTATGCCCGTAAACGCGCCTTCGTTTACAGAGGGCATTAGATGGTGCGCTGAAGTTTTTCATCATCTTGCAAAAGTTTTAACAAGCAAAGGGCTTTCTACCGCTGTTGGCGACGAGGGCGGCTTCGCACCTAATCTTAAGAGCAGCGATGAAGCTTTGGACACAATCTTAGAAGCGATTGAAAAAGCCGGTTATAGACCCGGCGACGATATTAAAATCGCTTTGGACGCGGCCTCAAGCGAATGGTATACCGAACAAGGCGATTACTTCTTGCCCAAAAACAAACAAAGAATGACCCGCGACGAATTGGTTGAGTATTGGGACAAGCTAACAGCAAAATATCCGATCATCTCATTAGAAGACGGGTTGGCTGAAGAGGATTGGGAAGGCTGGCAAAAACTTACCCAAAAGATTGGAAAACGCGTTCAGTTGGTAGGCGATGATTTGTTTGTAACCAATACAAAAAGACTCCAAAGAGGAATTGAAAACAATGTCGCCAATTCAATTCTTATCAAGCCCAACCAAATAGGCAGTTTGAGCGAAACAATTAACGCGGTTAAAATGGCGCAAAACGCAGGCTATACGGCGGTAATGTCGCACAGAAGCGGCGAAACCGAAGATACCACAATCGCGGATTTGGCAGTGGCCACAGGCGCGACCCAAATAAAAACCGGCTCGTTATCAAGAAGCGAAAGAATAGCAAAATTCAACCGCTTGTTATATATTGAATACGAGCTCGGCAATAACGCCAAATATCCCGCTATGAACGCCTTTTATCAATTAATAAAGTAAAATATTTTATAAATATAAAAGGGCCTTCAATAAAAGGCCCTTTTCTTAATTCCTTTTTGCAAAAAAAACGCCTCATAAGCGGTTCCAGCTTTTGAGGCGCTTTTTAATATTGTTGTTTTTCAATTTATCATTCTAAGGCCACAATGTAATAATACAGCGGCTGTCCGCCGAAGTGGCAGTCAACGTCGCATCTTGGATATTTTTCGCTCAATTCTTCAACTATTTTGCGCGCGTCCTGCTCATTGACATCGCTTCCAAAATATAATGTTATATTGGAAACATTATTATCCATCATTTTCTCTATCAAATCTTTGGTAACAGCGCTGACATCTTGGCCGGTCGCGACAATATCTTTGCTGTCAATTCCAATAATATCGCCTTGGTTGAGTTGTATGCCATTTTCATAGCTAGTGCTTCTAACGGCGTAAGTAACTTGACCCGCCTTAACGGTTTGCAACGCTTCCATCATAGATTCGCGATTTTCATCCAAATCCGCTTCAGGATCAAAACATAAAGCGCAAGCAATACCTTGCGGAATATTGATAGTAGGGATAATAATCAAATTTCGCTTGGAAATTTCTTTTGCCTGTTCGGCGGCCAAGATTATGTTCTTGTTATTAGGGAAAATAAAGACATTCTCAGCCATAACTTTATCGGCGGCTTGGGCGATATCGTCCGCGCTGGGATTCATGGTCTGCCCGCCTTCTATAATATAATCAACCATTAAGTCTTTGAATATATTGGCCAGCCCTTCTCCCACGCATACGCTAACCATACCAAATGGTTTTAATTCTTGTTGGGATTGTTTTAGCGCCCTATTTTGTTCAAGCATATTTTCTATTTTTAATTTATCTAGCTCGCCCAATTCCAAGGCGTATTGCAACGCAGTGCCGGGGTTATTGGTATGGACATGGACCTTAACCAAAGACAAATCCCCTATAACTAACACGCAATCGCCAATAGCCATGAGTTTTTCTCTAAACCTGTCAATATCGGCTTCGGTGGTCTTTTTGAATAGATTAATTATAAAAAATTCCGTGCAATACGCAAACTCAATATCTTCAAGGCTATCAAGATCGGCATGAAATTGCTTATAAGTGTTTAAAGACTGGGACGAAGAAATCCTGTCATTGTACTCCAAAATTTCAGGCGATTCGGTATTGGTTATTACATTATAGAAGCCGGTAAAAATAATCAGCAATCCGCGTCCGCCTGCGTCAATAACGCCCGCCTTTTTCAATACCGGCAACATTTCGGGCGTTTGCGACAAAACTTGTTCGCCATATTCAATAACGGATTTCAAAAAATCTTCTATTTCTATGGCTTTTTTGGTTATTGACAATGCGTGTTCGGCCATTCCTCTTATAACCGTCAGCATTGTGCCTTCTTTAGGTTTTGTTACAGCCTTGTAGGCCACATCGGAACCTTCTTTTAGGGCTCTTGCAAAAATCTTAGGCGTTATCTCCTCGTTTTCCTGCACGAAAATAGATGTCATGCCCTTAAAAATTTGCGATAAGATAACCCCCGAGTTGCCGCGCGCGCCCCTTAATGCGCCTTTGGAAAGCGCATTGGACAAATCAATGATGTTATTATTGGGGCAATTTTCCACTTCTTTGGATGCGGCCATCATTGTCAATGACATGTTTGTGCCTGTGTCGCCGTCGGGTACCGGAAAAACATTTAACGAATCAACATAGCTTTTGTTTTGATCCAATAATTTTGTGCTGCTTAGAATTAGCCTTCTAAGCATTGCGCCATTAATGTTTTTAGACATTATCCCCTCCCACTTTGCATAAAAAATATAATAAATACATCATTTTTAGTATTAATATATGGCCTTTGCATAATCAAAATACTTAAACTTTGACTCCAACAACATTAACATTTAGCGAGTCAACTACCATTCCTGTAAATTTTTCCACATTGTATTTTACGGATTTTTTGATTGATTCGGCGACAGCTTCAATAGATACGCCGTATTTTAGTATTACAAACAAGTCTATAAAAATCCGATCGCCATTTGTAATAACTTTGACGCCCTTGCTTACAGATTGTCTTTTGAAGAGTTCGGCGATATAATCTGAGAGCCTTTTTGAAACCAAATCAACTATGCCATAGCAATCCAAGGCAGTATATCCAGCAACTTGAGCTATGGCTTCTTCGGTAACAGATATTTTGCCGTAAGCATTTGTGGTATGGACAGACATATTACCTCATTCTTTGGTTACAAAAATTATACTCTTTCAATCCAAAATATTATACTATATCATTTATCTTTTTTCAATAATTTAAACCGTGATACTTAATTATTTAAATGATTTGTGATAATTAACAAGCAAAAAATAATCTAATCTTAATAATCCAAAAAACATACAGGTTTGCTTGCAAAAACAAAAAAACAATGCTAATATATATGAGTTGAATTTTGAACGCGGAGGAATATATAATGTCAAGAGTTTGCGCTGTATGCGGCAAAGGTAAAATGAGCGGCAATAAAGTCAGCCATTCTAACCGCAAAACTAGAAGAGCTTTTAATCCAAATCTGTTAAAAGCAGATGTTGAGATAAACGGCAAAAAAGTGAGTGGTTATATATGCACTCGTTGTCTTCGCACTTCCCGCAAACAAATGGAAGCTTAAAATAATAAATTAATATAAAAAACAAAAACTCTCGCTTTATCAAAACAAGCGGGAGTTATTTTTATGTTTGGACACATAAGGGTTGTTCTTTATAAAAAAGCGCCATGGATATTTAGCCGCCTCAGGCGCGTAATCAATATTTATTCTTGGCGTAACCGCTATTTGAAATTCGTCAATATCCTTATATTCGGTAATAGTAATGTTGTTATCAATAATCAAATTCGTCCCATTATCAGCTTTGGTTATCCCTAGCGCCTGACACACCTTGCCCGGTCCCGATGTCAGTGCAAACGGCTTTGTCTTAGTAA
>JAAZDJ010000017.1 GCA_012512255.1 Clostridiales bacterium
CTTAGGGTGGGCACTCTAAGTAGACTGCCGTCGACAAGACGGAGGAAGGTGGGGATGACGTCAAATCATCATGCCCCTTACGCCTTGGGCTACACACGTGCTACAATGGGCGCTACAGAGAGCAGCGAGCCGGCAACGGTAAGCGAATCTCAAAAAGGCGTTCTCAGTTCGGCTTGCGGGCTGCAACCAGCCCGCATGAAGGAGGAGTTGCTAGTAATCCCGAATCAGCATGTCGGGGTGAATGCGTTCCCGGGTCTTGTACACACCGCCCGTCACGCCATGGGAGTCGGGAGTACCCGAAGTCGGCGCGCCAACCTAAGCAATTAGGAGGCAGCCGCCTAAGGTAAGCTCGATGACTGGGGTGAAGTCGTAACAAGGTAGCCGTATCGGAAGGTGCGGCTGGATCACCTCCTTTAAGGAACAGGCTAACGACCTGATCTAAAGTCGGTATCTTGATTTAATCTCAAGATACAAGCCCTGAAAACGCAAACGGTTTTTGGCTATGTGTATTATCCTAAATGTTTTCAGGCCGCTTGTCTTGATAATCCCTTATTCCTTTGTCTATGTGCAAAAAAACCATAAAAAAACAGCTGTTAGCAATAACAGCTGTTTTTTTGTTTTTTTATTAAAATCGCAAAAATGACTATAATTTAAAAAGTTTTTTGAACATTGGACTTTTAAAATATTAAAATTTTGAATACTTAGAAAAATTTTTACTCCTCAAAAATTTTATTTATTTGTTCTTTGGATAGATTTGTATTGTTATTATCAATAAACAAGTTCAGCGGCAAATACTTTACCAAAAAATACACCACAATCCCGACAAAAACGCCCGCGATTACGGAAGCTATCAGCATCAACGGCAATATAATAATTAGGTTGATTTGTTGGACTATGGCCGCGGCGATAAATGTTTGCGTTATGTTATGGGCTACGGCGCCCAATACGCTTATTCCTATAACGCTGATTTTTGGACAGGCAAACCTATAAAGCAGCGACATTACCGCAAACGCGCAGATACCCCCGCCCAACGAGTATATAAGCCCGAAGACATTGCCAAAAACAGAAGCTAAAACGCACCTTACTATCAAGACCGCGAAAGCGTCAAAATAACCCAAAAAGATTATAGCCGAAAGGGTTATTATGTTGCTCAGCCCTATTTTTGAGCCGGGCGCGAAAGCAAGCAAAGGCGGAAGCAAACTCTCAAGATAATGCATCACAAGCGCAACCGCCGTAAAAACTGAAATTCTCGTAAGCCTTAGCAAAAACTTGTTTCTCATAGACTTCTAACCCACTATTATGTCTATATCGCTTGGACCTAATATTGTGATATGGACATTATTAGGAAGGCAAATAATTTGTTGGGGCGCGTAACTGATTTTGGTCATTTCGCATATATGGTCGGGGCAGGTAGAATTTTGCGCCCATACTTTTTTGTCTTGTATTACCAAAACCATCAAGACATCGCCCTCTGAGTTAGTTATATCATATTGTCCGTTTATGTTAATATCATAATCGGCAAAAAATTGGTTATTGACATACACCCTTACTATACTGCCTTCTTCTTTTATGTTTAGGCTTAGCGCCATAAAAGTTATGACCGCAACGGCCAAAAGGGCAAAAACTATTATGTCCCATAAGGCGAATGGACGCGACGATTTAATTTTTCGGACTTTTTGTTCGTTCATCTTTAAAAACTATATATCTTATCTTTATATTGATATGGTTCATATTCTTTATAAACATTGGCTAAGTCATGGTCAAATTGCTCTATTTCGCCTAGGGCGGCGTATTTTTTGTCATGCGATATCAAAACGCCCGTAAGCGAATTTTTTTCCATAAACTCTATTCCGTTTTCCATATCCAGCAACATTACGATTGTGGCGTAAATATCGGCCAATTCGGAATTTTGATGTATTATTGTAACCGATGTAAGCCCTTGGTCGTTATGAGTATCGGTGAACGAATTATCGCCATTTTCTTGCCTTTCTATATTTACAGGCAATCCCGTCAATGGATTTAGTATATGGGCGTATTTTACTTCGTTTTTAACAAAATACCTGATATAATCTCCGCTGGTAACCAGCGAAGTGTTTTCGGCTTTTAACGCGCAAAAATACTCGCTTGAATTATCTTGGGGCATATTTATTGCTACGGTAAATTTTTGAAAAGAGCCGTCCGCCATAGGCTTGGATTTATAAAGATAAACATTGCCGCCAATGTCTATTATGGCGCCTTTTAAATTGTGTTTTTGGCATATCTTTGCCGCCAAATCCGCGCCATAACCTTTTGCCTGCCCGCCCAAGTCAATTTTTACTTCCTTGCGCGATTTTTTGATATAATAGCCTTTTTCGTCTTCGCCTATTTGGACATTAGATAAATCAACATATGCCAATGTTTCATCTATTTCTTCTGTTGTGGGGATTTCTCTATCGGAAGCTTTATCGTGTATCTTATCCGCGCCCAATCCCCATAACTCCATCAAAGGATAAATTGTCGGGTCAAATAAGCGAAAAGCATCAAATTCTTTTCCGTCTATAATGATTTTAATGCCTTCGTCTTGTTCATTTTCGTGCAATTCTTTTACCGTTGAAAGCATATGATAGACATGTTCAGAGACATAAAATTTTGTTTCGGGGTTAAATTCTTCTTGCGTATTATCGCCATAGTTATTAAATTTATAAATAACACTTTTTTTGTCTATAACATTAAGCTCTTGATTTAAGTTTTTTAGAACATTAATGATTTCATCTTTTGCATTTAATAATTTTTTTTGATTTGTTCCATAAAGCGTCGCGTTAAGCGATATTCGCTGAACTCCCGTTCCAAAAACAAATTCTTGAAATTCTAAATATTTTATCTTTGGTGGCTGGCAAGCGCTAAGCAAAATAGTGCTTATCGCTAAAACAGCGGATAATATAGCAATAGCAATCTTTTTCATAAGTATTTAGATTATACTACAAAATTACAAATTGGGTAAATAAAAAATTAATATAACTATTTGACCGTTCGATATTTTGGCGATTTTTATCCATAATCATAATAGGGTTAAGATAAGCTCTTTAATGCTTGTATTTCTACTGTGCGCTACAGTTTTTTATGAAATGTCAAGTTCTGTTATTGCTAAAACATCATTATAAAAACTGAAGAGATTTAAAGATAAAAAAAGCAAAAGAAATTAAAAGATAAAAAAAGCAAAAACAACAAAGCTTATAAAAATCGAGTAAGAAGTAGGAGGTTACCCATTATTTGAGTATCGTCCCTCTTACTCCAGCGTAAGTATCATTCAGTATGGCGTTTCAACAGAATTAACATATTGTTTATATAATTCATCATTATTGTAGGAAACACTTAACTTATGATAGTAATAAAAATTTAAAAAAGTTTTTAAAGATGTGGAAAAAATGCAATATATATTAATAATTTCCGCAATTTACATTTTGCCATATCAATTAAGTAAGTTAGATTTTTAATAGATTTCATATCTTTTGAAAATAATAATAC
>JAAZDJ010000018.1 GCA_012512255.1 Clostridiales bacterium
ATATTGTGTATGCTATTAAAATTTGTTATAATTACACTATATAAAATACATTAGGAGAAAAATCATGAGCGACACACCAAACAAAAAGGGAATTGATGAAAAGGGCACACAAAAATTTGACACTTTTAGGGAGGCTGTGGAACAAAACATAATCAACAAAAAAGAAGTTCCCAAAGAAGACAAGCTCAAACAAAATATCGTGGATTCCATCCGCAGTTTTGCCGACCAAGCCAAAATCGAAAAGCTTAAGTCTTCGGCTTTTGAGGCGCAAGCCAATTTATTCGTCAACCAAAACACAAAAAGGAAAATGTACGCCAAAATCAATTCCGTTCAAAAAACCTTATCATATCGCCTAAACGATCCCGTAGCCGTCAACGATAGGCTTATAGATATCTCAACCAACCAAATTTACGAAATCAAATCTATCAATCCCGACAAAAAAACAATAAAAGTCCAGGCCGACGATGCCGAATATGAGGTTTTGTGCAGGGAAGCCCAATACGAACTCACCGACGGCAAACAAGACCATACCGAAGAAATCAAAGACCTTTTGAATAAGCTTGAGACAAGCATCAATAACGCAAAAGACGGGATTGTGATTAAGCGTAAACCCGAAGCGTTGAGGCTGTTTGGGATATTTAAAGAAAAAGTTCTAAACAACCAAAAAGACGAAGAGTTCTTTAATAAGTTTATAGACGCGCTTAATATGCTGTCCCCGTATTTGCCCGCGGCGGTCCAAAAGATAATTTACTTGTTGGACCATTGATTTTTTTAAAAATTTTAGCAATATAGGCCTTTAAATAATTTGACCTGGCGTTTTTTAAAAAATATAAGGCGTCGGGTCTTTTTTCGTGTTTTGCTAAAATGTATTAATCTATCTTGGCGTTAATATATTGTTAATAATGAAAAAATCTTTTTGGCGGTCTTTTAGGGTGGGGATGCTGATAGTCGCCACAATTGTGGGCGCGGGTTTCGCCTCAGGCAGAGAACTCATAACATTCTTTGGCAAATTCGGATACGCCTTTATACCCATTGCCGCGCTATGCGCGGTTTTGTTGTTTTTGTCTTTGGCGCTTTTTATGTCGGCGGGAGCTATAATCCGTCCCGACAGCATAGAAGACTTTAACCGCGCCGTTTTCGGCAAATTTTCGCCTGTCATAGATTTTGTGTTGCTGTTTAATTATCTAATAATATTGGCGACAATGTTCGCGGGCAGCGACTCTTTGTTTGAATTATTTTTTGACGGGTTGCCCGCGATAAGCGTATTAACCGCGATATTGGCTTTTGTTATTATCTACAAAGGTTTTGAAACCATGTTGGATGTCAACGCCGTTTTGGTTCCGGTTATTTTGTATATGGCGCTGGTTATCAGTATCTTTAGCCTTACTCATCCCGTTCCATACGAAACGGACTATTCAAGCGATATCGGCATGATAATCTTTTTCGCGGCTATTTATGTGTCCATGAACATAATGCTGTCCGCGGGCGTTATCACAACGATAAAATTGCCGCTAAGGGAACAAATCAAGGGCGCGACCACGGGCAGTTTGGTCATAGGTTTTTTTATCGCTATTATGACAGCCGCCATAATGCGAGCCGGTCTTAACGTCTATAATTCCCAAATGCCTGTCATGGAAATAGCCGCGCGGATGAACATGTCTTTTGTCGCGGGCATTATTATTTGGACGGGTATTTTTACCACCATTTTGACATCCGCTTATACTATCAATTCATGGATGCGAAGTTTTATCAAAAATAAAGCGCTGTCATTATCGGCAGTTTTGCTTGCGGGCATTGTAATTTCAAGGTTGGGTTTTAAAAACATCGTGGATTCCTTTTATCCCATCAGCGGCGCAATAGGGCTTGTTTATATTTTTTCGGTGCTAATATTTTATCTCAGAGCCCGAAAAAAGATTAAAAAAGCCCTAAAAAACCCTAAAACCCAAGATTTAACATAAAAAAATTTTTTTGAATAATATGTAATTAGTTTAGAAACCGACAGGAGGAAAATAATGAAAAAACTAATTACTTTTTTTGTTTGCGCGCTTATGGCGTTTGTCTTGCCATTATCCATAATAGGATGCTAAAAAGACGACGGACTCAAAACCATAAGGCTGGCCGAAGTCACCCACAGCATTTTTTACGCGCCTATGTATGCGGCAATCAATTTGGGTTATTTTAAAGACGAAGGGCTAAAAATTGAGCTTACCAATTCGGGCGGGGCGGACAAGGTAATGGTCGCGCTGACTTCCAATTCGGCCGATATCGGACTAATGGGACCCGAGGCTACGATTTATGTCCATATCCAAGGCACTACGGACTATCCCGTAATAATAGGGCAATTGACCAAAAGGGACGGCTCGTTTTTGGTGGGCAGGGAGCCCGACCCTGATTTTTCTTGGTCCAAGCTGGAAGGCAAAAGGGTTTTGGCTGGACGGCCCGGGGGAGTGCCCGCGATGACTTTGGAATATGTTTGCAATCAGCATGGCTTATACGACGGCGTCAATATTGACCTTGACACTACGGTGGCGTTTGATATGATGAGGCCTGTTTTTGAAGCCGACAAGAGCGTGGATTATACCACCTTATTTGAGCCGCTAGCCAGCGAGATTGAAGCCCAAGGCAAAGGCTATATAGTGGCAAGCGTAGGCGTTGAAAGCGGCGAAGTTCCCTATACGGCATTCTCCGCCAAAAAGAGCTATATCCAAAAAAATCCTGAAACGGTCAAAAAATTCTTAAGGGCCATAAAAAAAGGATACGATTATATCAAGACCTCTTCATTGGACGATGCCGCAAAAGCCTTGGAGCCTTCCTTTACCTCTATAACTTTCCAGACGCTGAAAAATGTTATTGAGAATTACCGCAATATAGACGCTTGGGCGGATTCGCTCGTTATGAGCCAGAGCGCCTTTGACAGACTGCAAGACATAATGGAAAACGCTAATTCCTTGCAAGAACGGGTCAATTTCAGCGATATAGTGGATAATTCTATCGCCGAAGAAGTAATGGCTGATTTAAGTAATATTATATCCCTTTAAAAAATACCGTCTAGTTTTTAGACGGTATTTTTTATTTTAAGCTAAAAATTTAATCGTTAAGTCATTATTCTTTATTTTTTTCAGTTATATTTTAAGCATAGTTCGTCATATTTCCTGTTTTTGATTCATTTTTTAAGATTTGCAAAACTTCCGATATGCAATTATTGGCAGCTGCTAATTCCCAAAATGGTTCCTTGTCTCGCGTCATAAACATAGCGTTAATTATCTTGTCTCTTGCTAATATGATTTTGTCAATTATGCCTTGTTTCATTGCTTATGCTCCTTATTTAGTTTTCTATTTAAAGGTAATATAATGATAAGGGAAATGAACGCTGAGATTCTCCTCGCGTTGGGGAGGGCTACGCCTCTTGGGCGCGCCCATTCGCGCTGCGGGTGGATTGGCTTAACAGCCGCCGCTTGCATTGAGCGCGTTATCCCTCCAAGCCTTGCTCGTTGTCTTGTGATTATAAGCGCCGTTGCGCGTTGTCAAGCTTTTAAATCGGCAAGTTTGTTTTCGCTACAACAAGCACGCCGATTTTTTGCCTATCATCAAATGACAGCGTTTTAACGGCGCTTTGCAATTTACGCTTTTGCTTCCGTCGTTAGCCCGTGTCCTATATCAAACAACAAATCGGGGTTAGGTTTCTTTATATCGTCTACTGTCTTATACCAAGGCATGGGAAGCTTTCCGCTAAAACCTACTTCGCCCACCAAAACGCTAGCCACGCCGTCGCCCTCTGTGCCCGGCAGGTAAACCATAACCACGGCGTCCCATTCGTCAATATAATCACCAATCAAAACATTGCGTCCCGCCACAATAACGGTTGCTATTGGCTTGTTTACGCTTTTGGCGCGATTAATAGCGTTTTCATTGTCCGTCAAAGCCTTATTGCCTGTAATGGAAGGATTAGCGGTATCGCCTTTGAACTCTGCGTAAGGCTGTTCGCCTATAACAAGCAAGACCGCATCTGCTTGATCCGCTTGTTTTCGGTCTGTAATGATTTCAATATTATATTTAGATGCAATATCTTTTAGTCCTTTCAAGATGGATGTTCCTTTTGTGAATGAATCGCCCCTAAAACGCAAATTAGTTGTTAAAGAGACTGACGACGGCACAAATGTTCCTTTTGTGAATGAATCGCCCCTAAAACCCTCCCAATTAATAGTCCAGCCCCCACATTGAACGCCTATATCGTCGGCGGCGGGTCCTGTGACATATATTTTTTGACCGTTTTGAAAAGGCAAAATATTATTATCGTTTTTTAAAAGCACTTGGGACTTTTGTACCAATTGCTTGGCAAGAGCCCGACCCGAAGCGTCGCCCAATTCGTTTATGCCGATTTCTAGATTTTTTAGATACGGGTCATCAAACAAACCCATCTCAAACTTCACCCTTAATATTCTTGATACGGCGTCGTCAACCCTTGCCTCAGGAATTCTGCCCTCTTTTACGCCGCGTTTTATCGCGTTTATGGCGTCCTTAAATGTTTTAGGTTCCATTAACATATCAACGCCGGCGTTTATAGCCGCGGCTACCTTTAGATCATAGGTTGGTTCGTCTATTTCCAAAACGCCTTCCCAATCGCTGATTACAAATCCCTTAAAGCTGAATTCGCCCTTTAAGACATCGGTTATAAGTTCTTTATGCTGGTGCATCTTAACGCCCTTGTAAGAGCTGAAAGAAACCATAATGCATTTTACGCCGTTGTCAACCAATTCCTTGTATGGGTTAAGATGTATCTTATTAAACTCATCCATATCAATAGTAACATCGCCTCTATCAATCAACTTATTCCTACCCGTGCCAAATTCGGTCCCGCCGTCGCCCGCGTAATGTTTGGCGGTTACGAGTATGCCTTCGCTTTGCTGGCCTTCCATAAAAGCAAGCGCCAAGTCAGTCACTATCTCGGGATCCGAGGAGTAACTCTCGTATGTGCGACCCCATCTTAAATCTTGGGCTACCGCGACGCACGGGCCGAAGTTAAAAATAGTCTTAGTAAGTTTAAGTTCTTGGGCGACATAGGCGCCCATTTGTTTGGTTAATTCGATATCATTGGCGGCGCCGATACCGATATTATGCGGGAAAATAACGGCGTTCGTTACGGTATTATGCCCGTGGACAGCGTCAATGCCATATATAAAAGGAATCTTAAGCCTTCTAGAAAGCGCGGCCTCTTGGTAATTTTTTACAGCTTGAGTCCAGCTTGCGACCGTATTATCATTGTTAGGTATAGAGCCGCCGCCGCTTAATATAGAGCCCAATCCTAAATTTTTCATGTCTTGAACGGAAACATTGGCTTGATCGCCTTGCGCCATCTGCCCCGCTTTTTCATCCAGCGTCATTTGGCTTAGCAAATTATCAAGCCGTTCGTCAATGCTCAAAGAACTATCAAGATAATCTTCCGAGACAGGCAACCTAAGCGTAAATTGACACGCTACAAGACCAAAAAACAAAACAAAACATAACAATACAGCGGTTATTTTTTTCATCTTTTCCCACCTAAGAATTACTTTTACAAAATTTGCTCTAGATACAACATAACATTATAATCTAAATTAGTCAAATGTTTACAATAATTCTTATATTCATTTACTTTTTAACAACTTAAAATCATATTTTAAGTATATTTTTTTTATTTTTTTCTAATGAAAACCCGGATATATAATGGTATAATATAATCACGAAATAAATTGGAGCATATATGTTTTGTCGGTTTTGCGGCGCGGTCACAGAAATCAACGATAACTTCTGCATAAACTGCGGAAAGAAAATAGAGCGGCCTATTAACCAAGTTAATAGACCAATCTATCATTTTGACCAAAGACAATTTGACCAAAATAAATCCAAATTGGACGCAAGTTCGCAAAGCGCGACCAAATTAAGCTTAATATTGGCTATAATCGCGCTGGTATTGGCTGTTTTCCAATCCCATATAGGCATTATTTTGGGCATTGTGTCATTTGTTTTCGCCAACAAAGAACAGCAAAAACCCGCCATAATTATAAGCGCTATAGCGATTGTAATATCTTTAATGAACATTTTTGGGAATTTTTACTTTTTACATATTTTGCGGCGTATTTTTATGATTTTTAAATCTTGCTGATTTGAATGATATGGATTTGCTTAACAAGCAATGAGCGCGCGTATTTTATATGATTTTTAAATCTTGATATATATCCAAAAAATCTTAAACGCCTTAAAACAACAAGGCGTTTTTTTGTATTTAATAATAATTTTAAAAGATATCAAATTATGTTATAATCATATCTATGAAGCTTATTCTGGCGAGCGCGTCCCCAAGGCGCGTTGAAATACTAAAGAGTATCATAGCTAATTTTGAAGTAATTCCCGCGGACATTGACGAAGAGCCAAAAATCAATCAAGATGTTAACAAGGAAGATTTGTGCGTTTCTTTGGCCCTAAAAAAAGCGCAAGCCGTGTTTGAAAAATTTGGCAATATAGCGCTGGGGGCTGATACTTTGGTGTTTTTGGATAAAAAAATTTTAGGCAAGCCCCGGTCCAAAGAACAAGCTTTCAAGACATTAAAACAACTAAGCGGCAAAACCCACGCAGTCATAACGGGCGTGGCGCTTGTAAGCGCGCAAAGGACTATAACGGACTACGACCAGTCTTTTGTGACTTTTCCTAATTTGGACGAGCGCGATATTTTGGATTATATAGAAAAATACAAGCCTTACGATAAGGCGGGCGCTTACGGCATTCAAGAAATAAAGGATATTTGGGATATAAAATATACAGGCAGTTATACCAATATTTTGGGACTTCCTGCCGAGAAAGTAAAACAAATGCTTAGCTTTTTGGAGGGGATATTGTGTCAAAGATAAATTTGGCTTTGGAACTGGGCTCGTCAAACACTTCTATTTATATTGAAGGCCTAGGTATCGTTTTAAAGGAATCGTCTCAAATAGCGTTTTTGGAAAAGGTGTCCGAAAAAAATGTCATTGAAGCCGGTTCCAAAGTGAAAAAAATGCAGGGCAAAACATCGGACAAGACGATTATCGTATCGCCTATCCAAGAGGGAATTATAACCGACAAAAAAGCCGCGCAAGCAATGTTAAAAGCTTTTTTAAAGCGGGTAATCAAAAGCAGGTTTTTGATGCGCGTAAGGGCTATCGTGTGCGTGCCTTGCGGACTGACCAAGCAGCAAAGAAAAGACTATGAAACCGTTTGTCTAAAAGCGGGCATCAACGAGGTAATATTGATGGAAAGCGTAATAGCTGCGGGATTGGGAATAGGGCTTTCCTTGGAATCTTCCAAAGGAGTGGCGCTTATAGATATAGGCGGCGGCACGACGGACATCGCCGTAATGAGCAATTGCAGCATTATTTCGGGATGCAGCGTTTTTGCGGGCGGTATAATGATGGACGCCGCCATTATAGAACATATAAAGAAAAAATACGGGCTTATAATAGGTCAAACCACCGCCGAAAGACTAAAAATAGAAATCGGTTCGCTATACAGCAATGATTTGGCCGAAATCAAAGTCTCAGGAATGGATCTAAAAACCCAAAACCCCTCATACACAATAGTGACGGCCAAAGACATAAAGGAAGCCATTGAGCCGATTTATTTAAAAATCGCCTTCTCGGCCGAATCCATAATCAATGTTTGCCCGCCCGAAATAGCGTCCGATATTTATAAAAACGGCATTTTTCTCACGGGCGGCGCGGCAAATATCCTAGGCATTGAGCAGTTTTTGGGCTCAAGGCTCAAAATAGCCGTAAAAGTCGTCACGGACGCGTCTTATGCCGTGATTTTGGGCGCGGGCAAGCTTCTTGGCGACGAACAGCTTTTGCAAAACATTTTTGAGCAAAATTAATAAGTTATATAACGCCACTTATTTGATAATAATTATCAAATAAACCATTTTTAAATAAAAAGGTATTATATTTATTTAGATTGAATTATTTGTAAATCTTGGTTGATTATGGTAATATTATTTGGAAGCAAACTGATAGCGTCAGATTGTTTTTTAGTTTTTTTAAATTCATACATAGGTTGCTACGGAGGGCATGATGAAGGTTTTTAAGCCGATATACTATTCGTCATTGGCGATTTTGATTGTATTGTTTTTGATATTTACCGCCGTGGATTTTTGCGGCGTTAACGCAAAAGGCTATATAGACACCGCTAAGGCGTATAATCATGTAAAGAACATTTTGGACGAGGCGCCGACTAGGGATATTTATCTTGACAATGAAAATCACCAAAGGGCTATTGATTATATAACCGATACCGCGTTGGCAACGGACTTAGATTTGATAGAAATAAATACTTACGCAAACGCGGAAGGCCAAACCTTGACATCGGGCGCGGTGTCAAAAGCGGCTTACTCGGTAATGGAAACTACCCTTAACTCGCAAGAAATTAACGATTGGTATGCCGAGCAAGCTATTCAAGACCGTTTTATCGCGACAGCAGAGGTTAAATTAACCAACATCATAGTTTATATACCCTCAAAAGACGAAGTAGGCAAAGATGTGTCGGAGCTAGACTCGGACACGATAATGTATATATCGCATTATGACTCAAAGTCTTACACGCCTTCCGCCAACAATCTCGCGATTATAGGCGCGATGCTGGAATCCGTAAGGGAATTAAAAGACATAAGCGACAACACTAACTCGCTGTTGTTTGTATTTGCGGATGGAGGCGAGTATAACGCTTTGGGCGCTTACGCGTTCAGGGAAAAATACAAAGGCTTTAACGATGTTTATTCTAGGGTAAAAGCGGCTTTTGCTTTTGACTCCTTAGGCTCGGGCGGCGCCCTTACTCTAATTCAAACCAATCAAAACGCGTCCAAATTAGCGTCAAAATGGGCCCAAGTCAACAAAAAGGCTTTCGCGGCTTCGGTAGGGCAGGCTTTTGGCTTGTTTGAAGACAGGATTTTTGACTATAACATTTTCCAAGACAAGCCGGCGCTTAACTTCGCCAATATTGACAATTCCACCACAGAAAATATGGCGATTGACGGACTGGACAACCTTAACTCAAAGCTGTTGTCCCAAACGGGTGCGGTCATAGTCCGCGCGGCCAACAGCCTTGCTTCATATGACCTAAATAAATTGCTAAAAGGCAGCCAGTCTATTAATTTTTCTTATTTAGGCGGAATAGTAAGTTATAGCGATATAGCCAGTTATGTCTTGGCTTCGCTGTTGCTGGTTTTGGCAGGCGTTGTGTTTGTTATAAACCAAAAGAAAAAATCGTTTTCTATATTGGACGCTTTGAAAGGCTCTATTGTTCAGATTTTGGCGATTTTGGTCACATTTGTATTGAGCATAGGCGTTTATTACGCGGTAGGCGGCCTTTTGGCGGCTATGGGCTTTTTAAATATTCACTCATTAGCGACTTATTTACGTTCGTCCATTGGATTGATAATCTCGTTCTCTTTCATAAGCGTAGCCTTATCAATTGCGGCTTTCTCTTTGTTAAAAAGATTGTTTAAAATTCGCGCCGCGGACGCCGTAAGGGGAAATATCATTATTTGGACAATAATCAGCGTAATACTAGGTTATGCTATCCCTAAACTGGCCTATGTGTTTATGTTTACGGCGTTTTTGGAGCTTATAGCGGTCCTTGTCATGATATTTATAAGGGACAAATTCAGGCAAAAATATCATATGGACTTTGAAAGGATTTTGTTGTTTATAGTCCCTTTGATTTTGACCATACCCATAACCTTTGGCGCGAGCCTTGTGCTTTATCAGACTATGGGATTTTATATGTATCCGACCATTATTATATTTACTGTGTCAACTCACGGCTTTATTACGCCATACTTTAATTATTTGGCGCCTTGGCTGGACAGATTGGCAAAGAAACTGCCTATGCGCACGGTTAGGATAGAGCGCGCGGTAACAGAAAAAATAGAACACAAGGCCAAAAAAGGCAAATTTGAAGAACGCACAGTCAAAAAGATATTTAAAGAAAAACGCCCCAGAGTTTATAAAAATTATTTTGGAATAAGCGTAATAACATTAATCGGTTTAGTTTTGTTGTTCGTATTCTCTATGACAGGGCGAGATTATGGCTATAACTACGCGGGCGCGCAAAACCAAGACTATTTAACCAAAAATTCTATTGTCTATTTAAAGGATATTAACAATAGTTATTGGATTATAGAAGACCTTGACATGTTTAATTATTTATACTTTGATTTGAGCGGTTACAAATGGGACGCTGGCATGCGCGCGTATAAAAAGACGGTTAGCAGTTCTTCTTCGGATTTTTCCAGAGGCAATGAATTGGCCAAACTAACCAATATCTCAGCGTCCACAGAAGACAAATCTAAGACATTTACTGTCAGCTATCCCAATATCCAAAACAATACGAAGTTTTATTATGATCTGGAACTTACCAACGCAAAAACTATTTCTAAGATTAAAATTACCACCACGGATAATCGGGGCCAAAGAGTCACCCAAGAGATAGATGTCTCTACCGCCAAACCAAATTTGGTAATCCAAAACCTTAAAGGCCAAAGCACCATTACGGTTACGGGCAGGGATTCGGTTTATAGCGGGACTATTAACTTGACGGCCCAAGTAAGCTCATATCAAAATCCCAACCTTATTACCGATTTTCATGGCTTTTCAGAATGGGAAGACCTCAAAAACGCGGCTAGCGAAAAAGGCGTTGATATCAATGTAATTCTAAAAATCAAATCCTCGCAAGTTATATAAAAAGCTGTAAATTTAATTATTAAAAAGGGCGGCTTTATAAAAACCGCCCTTTATTTTTATGCTTTTAAAAACCGTTCTTGATTTAATAATTGAAATTATATTTAATTTCCTGTATAATTATAACAATGAAAATAGGATATTTAGCCAACCTAAACAAAAAAAACGCAATAGAAGCTTCCAAAAAAGCCCTGCTTTGTTTCAAAGACTATGGTCTTGAAGTCAGCATAGAAAAAAAACTTTTTCAAGCTGATGATTGGTTTCAACGCTTTGAATCTTACGATTTGCAAACCCTTATAGACATTAACGATATATTGGCGGTCGCGGGCGGCGACGGCACTATCTTGAGCATAGTAAAGCCATGCGCGGTAAAAGACAAGCCCGTTTTGGGCATTAATATAGGCAATGTGGGTTTTTTGACCGAAAGCGAAATCCACGAGATTGACAAAACCGCCAAAGCCCTAAAAAGTAATGAATTCACTATTGAATACCGCTCAATGCTCAACCTAAAAAGCGGGAAGGCCGATGTCTTGGCGCTCAACGAGATTGTCCTTTTGAAACAGGCGACAGCGCGTATAATCAATTTTGATGTTTACGCTCAAAATAGTCTTATTGACAGATATAACGCCGACGGCTATATAGTCAGCACCCCGACGGGCTCTACGGCTTACTCGTTAAGCGCGGGCGGTCCTATCTTAAGCCCGGTTATAAAAGGCTTGGTTTTGACGCCCGTATGTTCGCATTCGCTAAGAAGCCGTTCTATCGTTATAGGCGAAAACGAGGTTATTAACATTAAGGTCAACACGGCCTCGCCCGACGCCGTTTTGATTGCCGACGGAGTGCCTGTTTTTGGTTACGACCTAAAGCAAATCCAAATAGCCAAGCACGAAAAAATGGCGGGGTTTGTAAAGACCAAACCGTCGGATTTTTACGGCAAATTATTATCCAAGCTCAATAAATGGAGCATAAACAAGGAGGAATGATGGGAAGGACTTCTAGGCAAACCAAGATTTTGGAGATTATATCAAAAAAAGATATTGAAACGCAAGAAGAACTTGTCGCCGAGCTCAAAAAAGTCAATTTCAATGTCACTCAAGCGACCGTTTCAAGAGACATAAAAGAACTAGGGCTTATTAAGGTTTTGGGCGAGTCGCGAAAGTATAAATACGCGCTTGAAAAAACGGGCAATTCCAATATAAGCGTCAAATTGACCAATTTGTTTAGGGAATCGGTTATTTCAATTGACAGCGCCAATAACCTTATAGTAGTCAAAACTTTGAGCGGAAGTGCCAACGCCGCCGCGGTCATGGTTGACAAATCCGGTTACGACGGCGTTTTGGGCTGCATAGCGGGGGACGATACTTTTTTGATAGTCTGCAGGAACGAAGAGGATGTTTAAAAAGTG
>JAAZDJ010000019.1 GCA_012512255.1 Clostridiales bacterium
GCCAACAGCATTCTGTCTGTGGCGAAATTACCGCCGGCGCTTTGCTCAAACTTCTTTAATAAGTCTTCCACTTTTAACGATTGTTTTTCGGCGCCTTCTGCTTCGTATATAATCTTGCCTTCGTGCATCATAATTAGCCTATTGCCGTATTTTATGGCGTCTTTCATATTATGAGTAATCATAAGGGTAGTAATCTTGCTCTCTTGGGTAAGCTCCAAAGTAAGATGCTGGACAATTTGGGCGGTATTGGGGTCTAGAGCCGCAGTATGCTCGTCTAGCAAGAGCATTTTGGGCTTTTTTAGTATAGCCATCAACAAAGCCAAAGCCTGTCTTTGACCGCCGCTTAACAAGCCAACTTTGGTGGTCATCCTGCTTTCTAAGCCTAAGCCCAAACGCTTGAGCTGTTCTTTATATAGCTGCTTTTCTTTGGGCGTTACCGCCCAATTAAGCCCGCGGAATTGCCCGCGACGGTAAGCAAGCGCGAGGTTTTCTTGAATTTCCATAGAGGCCGCCGTGCCCATTAAGGGGTCTTGGAACACGCGCCCAAAATATTGCGCGCGCTTATATTCGGGCATTTTGGTTATGCTTTCGCCCTGCAAAACCAGCTCGCCCTCGTCGGCCGTATAAACTCCGGCTATGATATTTAATAAAGTTGACTTGCCCGCGCCGTTGCCGCCGATAACGGTTATAAAATCGCCTTCATTGACAAACAGGTTGACGCGGTCTAGAGCCTGTTTTTCATTGATGGTGCCTATATTAAAAGTTTTGGATATATTGTTTATACTAAGCATTTATAAAAATTTTAACCCCTGTTATTGTTTTTAGCCCGTTTGAAGTTATTGTTTTTGAATAAGCTTTTTATTCTGGGCAAAGCCAAAGCGATTATTACCAATACGGCTGTCAATAGTTTTATATCGTATGGCTCCATTATATTGGCGTAAATTATAAGAGTAATCAAAACTCGGTAAATAACGCTACCCAGAACGATAAAAATCATCTTTGCCCAAAACGGAAACTTTTGGCTCATAAAAGTTTCGCCGATTATTATGGACGCAAGCCCGATAACAATAGCTCCGATTCCCATATTGACATCGCTAAAGGTTTGCTGTTGGGCGACCATCGCGCCGGATAACGCGATAAGCCCGTTGGCGATCATAAGCGCTAAAATTTTGGTGTTATCGGTGTTTATGCCCAGCGCCCTGCACATGTTTTCGTTGTCGCCTGTGGCTCTTATGGCGCTGCCAACTTCCGTGCCAAAAAACCAATACAAAACGGCTATTATTATTCCGACAACCAAAACGCCCAAAATAAGAGTGGCGTAAATCTTAGGAATTTTAAATAAATTTTCAAAATAAGTAATTACCGTGGTAAGCCTGAGCAATGATGTATTAGAAGTGCCCATTATCCTAATATTGATTGAGTATAATCCAATCATTGTCAAAATACCTGACAAGATAGCTGGAATTTTGAGCTTAGTATTAAGTATGCCGGTGCAAAGTCCTGCCAAAGTCCCCGCCAAAAACGCGATAAGACTGGACAGCGCGGGTTCTAGACCTTTGGTAATCAAAGACGCCACAACCGCGCCGCCTAAAGCAAAACTTCCCTCGGCGGTAAGGTCGGCAAA
>JAAZDJ010000020.1 GCA_012512255.1 Clostridiales bacterium
CAGCGGCGCTGAAACCAACGACAAAAAAGATAAGACAAAAATAAAACAATTAATAAAGGCGGTACGAAATGGATAAAACAAGATTTGGAACTTTTGGCGGGCGGTATGTCGGGGAAACCGTTATGACCACGCTTGAAGAGCTTGCTCAAGAGTATGAAAGGCTTATTAACGATCCTGAGTTTTTGGCCGAGTTTAACGGCTTGCTTGCCACTTACGCGGGAAGGCCTTCGCTTTTGTATTTTGCCAAAAAGCTGACTCAAGAGCTGGGCGGAGCTAAGATTTATCTTAAGCGCGAGGACCTAAACCATACCGGTTCGCACAAGATCAACAATGTTTTGGGCCAGGTTTTGATGGCCAAGCGCTTGGGCAAAAAGCGTGTCATTGCCGAAACGGGCGCGGGCCAGCACGGCGTGGCGACAGCCACAGTCGCGGCGCTGCTGGGCTTGAAATGCGCTATATTTATGGGCAAAGAAGACACCAAAAGACAGGCGCTTAATGTCTATAGGATGAAACTTTTGGGCGCAGAAGTCATCCCCGTGACCAGCGGAACCCAAACGCTAAAAGACGCCGTAAACGAGGCGCTCAAAGAATGGGTTGCCACGGTCAACGACACCTTTTATGTGATTGGCTCGGCGGTAGGCCCTTATCCTTATCCTAAAATGGTAAGGGATTTCCAAAAAGTCATAGGCCAAGAAATCAAACGACAAATTTTGCAGGCCGAAGGCAGACTGCCCGATTTGGTTTGCGCTTGCGTGGGCGGCGGCAGCAACGCCATAGGCGCGTTTTATGAGTTTATTGAAGACAAGTCCGTAAGGCTTGTAGGCTTGGAGGCGGCGGGCAAAGGCTTGGACACGGGCGAGCACGCGGCGACGCTTACGACGGGCACGCAGGGAATTTTGCACGGCATGAAAGCGTATTTTGTCCAAAATAAAGACGGCAATATCGCGCCCGTTTATTCCATATCGGCGGGGCTGGACTATCCGGGCGTGGGGCCCGAGCATTGTTATCTAAAAGATATAAAACGGGCCGAGTATTACGCCATAACGGACGAACAAGCCGTGGACGCTTTTGAAAAGCTGTCCAAAATAGAGGGCATAATTCCGGCTTTGGAAAGCGCGCACGCCGTTGCCTATGTTTTGGAGCAAGCGCCCAAGATGCCCAAAGATAAGATAATAGTATGCAACCTCTCGGGCAGGGGCGATAAAGATGTGGCGCATATAGCAAGATATAAAGGAGAAACGCTTTATGAGTAGAATAGACGATGTGTTCAAAAAGGGCAAAGTCTTAATAACATATATTATGGCGGGCGATCCCGATTTGGACAAAACTTATGAAACGGTGTTAAAGTTGGAGCAATTGGGCGTGGGGATAGTGGAATTGGGCATACCGTTTTCCGATCCCTCCGCGGACGGCGACGCAATCGTAAGAGCGGGCGAAAGGGCGCTAAAAAACAATTATACGACAGAAGACTATTTGGCGCTTATCCAAAAAATCCGCCAAGCCAGCCAAATACCTTTGGTTGTTATGGCGTATGCCAATACGGTTTTTTGTTACGGCGCGGACAGGTTTTTCGCGCGGCTAAAGGCGGCGGGCGGCGACGGCGTGATTATTCCGGACGCGCCTTACGAAGAAAGCGGCGAATTCGCGCCCTATGCCAAAAACCACGGTATAGACTATATCCCGCTGGTTTCGCCCTCGTCAAAGGACAGAATCCAGACGATAACCGCCCAAGCCTCAGGGTTTGTCTATTGCATAAGCTCTTTTGGGGTTACGGGCGTAAGGGAGACAATAGACCACAAAATTCATAAAATTTACGACCCTATAAAGCTGCCTAAGGCCGTAGGTTTTGGCATATCCAAAATAGAGCATATCAAAGAATTGGCCAAATATTTTGACGGGGTTATTATCGGCTCAAAAATCGTGGAATTTTTGGAAAACAACCAAGTCGCTGAAATGGAAAACTTTGTAAAAGAAGCGGTCAAGGCTTTGGCGTAAAACTTAAAAAACATGTTAAAAATTTTTAAAAAACACGGCGCAAATAGCCGTGTTTTTTGGCGTATTGACAAAATTTGTCAATTTTTTTATACTATATATAGAAACAATTATTTGACCGCGTGTTAGTGTGTAATCCCGTCCGATTGAAAATAGAAAAGGTGGTGAAAGAAATGCCGAGAAGCTGCCAAAAAAGAAAAAAGGTTTTGATCTTGGTTACAACAATAACTGCGGTTGTCTTAATTGTTTTCATAATTTTGACGGCATTTTGGGAAGAGTTCTTTGCTTGCTCGTATATCGTGATAGGCGCGTATTTCGTGTTTTTTATCGTTTATCAAATTGTTGATATCTATAAAAATTACAAAGGCTGATATGGCCGTTTCTTGAGCTATTATCAAAATAAATGTTTTTAAATATACGTTTTTTGCGATCGCCGTTGTAAAAATTTGTCTAAAATTGTAATTTAAAGGCGTATTGTGATTGTTATGCTAGGGGGACATAATGAATTACAAGCGCTTTTTTTGGTTGTTCTTGTTTTTTTTGATTTTTTTGATCGGCTGTTCAAGCCAAAGCGGCGTAAAAATTTTTTTAGATAATCAAGAAAATTATATCGTAGTAAAAAAAGAGCAGTCTTTGGATTTGCCCAAGCCGCAAAAAGAAGGATATGAGTTTGAGGGCTGGTATTTTGACTGCAATTTCCAAAACCGCTGCGACGAGAGCGACCTGAGGCGTTTGAAAGAAAATGTCACCCTATATCCCAAATGGACGCCTATAAAATATGCTATTAATCTATACGACCCGCCTAACAAGCCTATCAGCGTAACGGCGGAATATAACTCGCCTGTCAGGCTTCAAAGTTATTGCGACCTAAAAGGGTTTAAGCTAATCGGATACAGCCCAAGCCAAGACGGCGAGATATTGTATAAAGACGGTTTTTTGATGCCCGCGCGCGATTTGGATTTGTATGTTCAAAAAACGCCTATCAAAGTCAGTTTTGAAACCTTATGCGGCGAGTGTTTTGACCCGCGAGATTTTAACGATTTAAAACAAAGCAAAAACTTGCCTGCTCCCAGCAAAGACGGGCATAAATTTGAGGGCTGGTTTTTGGATAAAGATTATAGTTTGGAGTTTGATATTGATAATTATTCGCCCCAAGACGATTTTAAGCTGTACGCGAAATGGACGCCTATCTATTGCCAAG
>JAAZDJ010000021.1 GCA_012512255.1 Clostridiales bacterium
CTCCAACTCTTAATAACTTATTAAAAAACAATAAATTAATTATACCAATTTAAAAAAAATATTACAATACAAATGCTTGGATTTTTAAATAAAATTTTCATATTATACAAGATATAAAAAAGCTGTTTTTTTAAAACCCGTTGTGATATAATTTAATAAAAATTATAGGTTAATTTGATGAAGCTGTGCGATTTATCCCAAACCCGATTTTCTCAAAGCGTAAAAAAGTTTGCGGAGAGTATGTTTTTTCCTTTGACTGTAACGCTTGTCTGTTATATTTCATGGGCTTTTTCGCTTGTGTTTTTGGGCTTGGGCGTTATGACCGCGTTTTTTATCATATTAATGGTAACGCAAAAAAACTCTATTTATTCCCTGCCTATTTTTTTATTGGCCTTTTATATGATACCTGACTTTAAGGAATCGTATTATTATACGGCAATTTACTTAGGCTTAGGCATAATGGCCGTTATATATAATATTTTGATTTATAAGACAAAGCTCAAAAAAGGCGACTTTTTTTATCCCTTACTCGCCGTCTTTTTCTCGGCTTTAATCGGCGGAATTGTTTATACGACTATGACTTACGGTTTTGGGGAATACCTAAAAGATGTCGCCTTTGTTCTTTTGTTGGCCTTGTCTTTTGCAGGCGGCTATCTTTTTTTTGATAACACTATGTCTTTGGATAACATTGATTACAAAAAGTATATATCCAAAATCTTTTTGTGCGTCGCGATATTGGTTATCGCGCAAATGGTTGCTTACTATTTAAGAGTAAATAATATCTTATTGGCTATAACCCACAAAACGCTGTTTATAGGCTGGGGCAATACCAATACCGTGGCGACCGTACTGATGATGGCCATACCTTTTATATTATATCTTGCTGCTTGCTATCGTTACGGCGCGTTTTTCTTGGTGTTTGCGTTCTCGGCATACGCGGCTATATGGATAACGCAATCCCGCGGCTGTATTATCATATCCACGCCAATGCTGTTGTTTTACCTCATATATTTGATAATAAAAACAAAAAACGCCAATAGGTATTTAATCGCCGCCAATGCGATTTTTTGCGCGCTGTGCGCCGCTGTCCTTATTATTGTTTTTAAAGACGAGTTTCTTGAGTTGTTTGGCAAAATGTTTCTAAAAGGCTTTGACGACAGCGGCAGGTTTGAGTTATACGACGAAGCTTGGGAATTATTCAAAAAGCATTTTATTTTTGGCTCGGGATTTTTCTATAAAACCGATCAAATAAGAAGTTTTATGTATATGTTCCACAGCACGCCCTTGCAGATTTTCGCCAATTTAGGCGTTGTAGGCATTATCGCCTTTGCGTATTTTTATTATTATAAATATAAAATATTAATTAAAGGCTTGCCCAGCGCTTTCGGGATGGCTATTATGATGTCTATTGCGTCTTTGGAACTGTATGGATTGATTGATGTTACTTTGGTAATTTATTATTTAGCGATTTCAACGCTATTGTTGCTAACTGTCGCCCAAAAGAACGCGCAAATGATAGAAATCAAAAACACGAGGGAAGAAAATGATCCAAATAATAAAAATAATTGACAATGTCTCGCTTATAATGACCATTGTCTTATTGGTTTTGAGTTTCCATTTTTTTGTTTATTTTTTTGTCGCGGTCTTTCTACCGCCCAAAAAATTTAAAAAATCGTCCGAGTTTTTTAGATATGGCGTAATAATCCCCGCGCGAAACGAGCAAAAAGTAATAGCCCAATTAATTGACAGCATCAAGTAA
>JAAZDJ010000022.1 GCA_012512255.1 Clostridiales bacterium
GTTTTCGGGTTATTGAGGGCATTAGCTATTTATTTTGCCTTTTGTTCACGCAAAGGCCTTTAATTTGCTAAATCAAAATCAATTTTGCCAAAAACTTATAGAGTAACATTATAAAATAATCTAAAAACTGTTGGGCATTAACCTATTAACTAAAATATAAGACAAGCCCAAAAATTATAAAAAAGACTTTATGTTAAGTTATCAACGCCGCGCGGGTCTTATGTTTTTATTTTAAAATTTGATGTTTTGGGCTTGGAGTAATTGCATATAGGCGTATATGGGTCGTATATATTTTGATTTGACATTTCAATGGCGAAGTTTACTTGATTGAAAAGAAAAAGCCGAGTCGTATATTTATATTTTGATTTGATTTTTCAAAGCTAAATTTATTAAAAACTTTTCTTTTAAATCTATTAGCAAGGGCAAAACGGCTATAAATCTTATAAAGCCTTATTAAAAAATTATTATTTATTAATACTTTTAAAAAATTTTATCGCTTGCAAACAAAACTTTCCAAGATTCTATCTATAATAGCTTGCTTGCGGCAATGCCCATATCTTGCCTAATATTTTTTATTTTAACGCTTTTTAAAAAACCTTGTCACTTGCCCAAGCAAAACTTTTCAAAGATTCTGTCAATAATGGCTTCGCTAACTGTCGCGCCCGTTATCTCGCCCAAGGCCTGCCAAGCCTCTTTTAGATCAATAGCCATCAGATCGGGCTGATCGGCTTTAAGCGCGTTTTTTAGACTGTCATACGCTCTATTGACCGCGGCGATATGCCTAGAATGAGTCAGCATCAAGCCGCCGCTTATAATCTTGCGGTCAATAAACATATTATAAATTTTTTCTTTTAGCTCTTCTATGCCTTCGCCGGTTTTGGCGCTTATCAAAATATCGGCGCCGTTGAGCCCGGACGAAATATCCGATTTGTTTTTGACTATAATTATGTTTTTCTTTTGGATTTGGTTTAATAATTTTTGGTCCTCTTCCGAGAATGTGTTGTCAATCAAAAACAAAACCACATCCGCGCCCTTAATGCTCTTGTAAGAGCGCTCTATGCCCAATTTTTCAATAGTGTCGTCGGCTCGGCGCAATCCCGCCGTATCGGTCAGTATAAAATTGACGCCCTTATAAGAAAAAACCTCGTCAATGGTGTCGCGGGTCGTGCCCGGAATATCGGTTACTATGGCGCGGTCGTATTCAATAAGCGCGTTCAGGAGGCTGGACTTGCCCACATTGGGCTTGCCGGCTATGGCGATTCTTATGCCGTCTTTGACAAACCTGGCGGTGTTTTGGGTGTCTTTAAGTTTTTTTAAAATGTCCAAAAACCCCTTGACGCGTCTTTTGGCCTCGTCCAAAGCCATGGTCTCCAAGTCCTCTTCGGGATAGTCTATCGCCGCCTCCAGCTCTGCCAGTATATCGGTAATCTCGTCCTGCATCTTTACGCACTTTTTATTGAGCGCGCCTTCCAATAATTTATAGCCCGCGTTGACCTGGGCTTCGCTTTGGGCGTTTATCATTTCTATAACGCCTTCGGCCGAACTTAAGCTAATCTTGCCGTTTAGAAAACCGCGCTTGGTAAACTCGCCCGGCTCGGCCATCTGCGCGCCCAAATACAAGCATTGGCTGAGCACGCCCAATGTCAAAGCGTTGCCGCCGTGCAAATGGAATTCCACCAAATCTTCGCCCGTGTAAGAATTGGGCGCTTTAAAATAGACAAACAAGGCCTGGTCCGCAAAATTTTTGGTCTTGACCTTGCCCAAATACATCTTGCGCGGCTCTATGTCTTGCCATTTGACGCGATAGGGCGAGAACATCTTTTGGGCTATTTCCAAAGATTGTTCGCCGCTCATTCTGATAATGGATATTCCTCCCGTGCCTATGGGCGTGGATATCGCGCAAATAGTTCCCATACCCAAATTATACCCTAAAAACAGTTTTTAAAAAAGGCTTTCCTTTTTTGCGAAAAGCCTTCTTTCAAGAAAAATTATTCACTCTCAAAAGAATTCCGTTTTATTAGCGTGCCTGTCGTAAAGCCGCTTGGCTTCTGGGTCCTTGAGCCGTTAAAACCGCCCGCGCCCGGGCGCGATTTGGCGCCGTAGTTTTTGCCGCCTTGTTGGCCATTTTTATAATTCTTTCTATTGTTGTTTTTTCTGCGGTTAGGTTTTCGGTTAAATTTAGGTCGGGAATTGGTGGGGGTTATGACTATCGCCCTATACGGCTCATCGCCCTCGCTGTGGGTGGTAACTCCTGGAAAGCTTTGCAGCTTGGTGTGGATTACCCTTCTTTTGTAAGGGTTCATAGGCTCAAGCTTGATTCGCCTATTGGTCTTTACGGCTTTTTGCGCCATGGCCTGAGCGTATTCTTGCAGCTCCTCCTCGCGGCGCGCCCTAAAGTCTTCGCTCTCCAGCACCACTCTTTTGTATTCCAGGCTGTCCTTATTGGCCGACAGCGCCGTCAAATACTGCAACGCGTCAAAAACTTCGCCGTTGTTTTCATACAGCAAAGACAAATCCGTCCCCACGATGTTTAACACGGCCTCTTCGTCGTTTTCTTCCACATCAATAAGCGCCCCAAGCCTAATTATCTTAAAAAACCCTTCCAAATAACTTTGCGCTTTTTCTCCTACCGTATCTTTTTTGATTAATCTCACTTTGGCTTTGGTAAAAAGTCCGCCGGCAGACAAAACCTCGGTCTCCACCTTATCAATAGAACAACCTAGCTGCTGCAGGCCTTTTTCAATAGCCAATTCTACCGTTTTTTCCTGCACTTCCACACTTTTCATATTTTTACCTCTATCTTTTTAAAGAATAGTTATTTTTGATTTATTTTACAACCCTGCGCCTGTATGGCGATGATTCCCGCTCTTGCCGTCTTTTATCCATTAATTTTAATATCCCGATTGAGATAAGATTGATTATCAAAGTCATCAAAGAGTTGACCGCCATATACAGGGTAAACGCCGATGTCTGCGACAGCGCAAACATAGCTATCATAAAAGGCATAACAAACATCAATATCTTCATAGACCCCATAGCGCCTTGTTGGGTAGGATCCTCGTTGGCTTTTTGCTGGCGCATGGTCATATATGTGTTTAGGATGTTTAACCCCACCGACAAAACCACCAATATTAGATAGCCGTTCCACTGTCCCTTATATTTATATTGTATTACGGCCATTACCGTATTATAATCCGCTTTGGCGTCCTCGCTGATTTTGGTCAGGCTATAAAACTCGGCTTGGCTATGGATAGGGTTGTGCCAAGTATCAGGCCGCCATATGTTTTTTATCCACAAAAACGAATCTTTGCCATGCGTTTCGTATTCGTCATAAACTAATTTTTGCGCTATATATTTGGTGACCTCTTCGTATTGCCGCAATTTTTGGTCGCTTGATTTTATATTATCCAGCGTAAAAATATTGTCTCCCCTTTCAATCCCCGCAAAGCCCAATTTTTGTTCCAAGGCTTTGATAATCTCTTGGTCGGCCTTGTCTTTTTTTTCAGAGTCCGGCAATAAAGAAATCTGGAATTCTATCCATTCGTCGTTAGCCGCGTTGGCTTGGGCGACTTTTTGCTCGTCGTCGGGGCTTTCTACATAGGTAGTATATACTTCATGCAATTTTTCATACCTTTGGTCGTTAAGGACTTGGGAAGTTCCCGTATAACCCCAAATTAATGTCAAGAAAATAAACAGCGTGACCAGCGCCGAAAGACAGGAAGAAAACATCCCGTATCCGTATTTTTTATACAACGCGCTGCGCCTTTTATAAAGCTCGGACGGGTCGTTGGCGAACTGCTTGGACAGCTTGTCCAATTCAGGCTGCATCTTTTCCATTATGCGCGCGTTGTCTATCGTCTTTTTTCTATTGAAAAAATCCAAAGGGGATAATATCAATTTTATAGCTACAGTCAAAAAAATTACACGCCAGCCATAGTTTTGAATAAATCCCAAAACATCAATCAAAATCCATTTCCAAAACGTAGTCATAAAAAATTCGGAAATCACATTAACCATTTCATATCTCCTTTGGGATTGTCGGGCACGGGGTCAAATCCTCCCTTTTTCCAAGGCGCGCATCTTAATATTCTTCTTATCCCCAAAAATACGCCCCGAATACCAAATTTTTTTATAGCTTCTATCATATAAGACGAGCAAGTGGGCGTGTAAATACAAGCTTTGGGCAATAACGGCGAGATCGCGATTTTATAAAACCTGACCAAACTTATTAAAATCCATTTCATACGCCTAAAGAGTTTTTTGTTTAGATGCGTTAATAATCAAATTAGCTTGTTCTACCGCCTGCTCAATATAATTTAAAATCGTAGAATAGTCCGAATTAATAAAATCAAAATTATTATTGGCAACAAAAACGTAATTATAACCTTTGAACATCTTGTCAAGGTTGGCCCTGACGCTTTCTCTAATGCGGCGCTTTATGCGATTTCTAAAACAAGCTTTTCCAATTTTGTTGCTTACAGAAATACCAATTTTAAGCCCGGGATGCTTGGACTTGACAAAGAACAAACTTACGGCTTTTGTCCTTACGCTCTGACCGTTGCGGTATACATAACGGAATTGAAAGTCTTTTGTCAAACGATATCTCTTGCTAAGCATCAAAAACACACACTACTTTTTGCCAAGCGGCGCGGGCGCTAGCTGTTTTCTGCCCTTTAGGCGCCTTCTTTTTAGCACGCGCCTTCCGCCGGCGCTTTTCATTCTTATTCTAAAACCATGGACTTTTAGACGGGCGCGCTTTTTGGGTTGATAAGTCCTTTTCATTTATAATCCTCTCTTAAAATAATATTTTTTATTTTACCACAAAGGCTATTATATAGGCATTCCAAAAGCTAGTCAAGCGCCGTTAAGCGCTAAAAAATTATATAATAATTTTGTCGCAAAACCAATAAAACGCTTCCAAAAATTTAAGGGCTTTTGGCCGCCGTTTTGTCGGGTATTGGTATATTTATGGCCTGGTCTTTTTCCAAAGAATATATGTCTTCGTCGTGTATGTCTTCAATAGCCATCAACAGCTCAATATTATTCTCTTCTATGGCTTTTTTGCGCGCTATTTCATAATCCGATATCCTGTGAAGCAGCAGCTTATTAAACAAGTCCTTTTTGGTCTTAAGCGATATATATCCTAATATGCTCACAAACGCCCCGCCAGCCAGCATGACAAGCATGTCAATCATGGTGTCTATCAAGCCCGTGCCCTGAGTGGTCGCGTTAACGCCGCTTCCCGTGCCGACCAAGCCGTCTTGCCAGCGCTGCATATTAATCCCAAAGATTGAGTCTATTGAAAATTCCAGCAATTCCCAAACATAGCTTGCCGCCAGCGAAAAACAAAAAGAAAACAACGACACAAAAAAGGGCGACAGTCTTTTGTGATGGTCGTAGCTGTTATTTAGAATATTGACCATGGAAAAACCAAGCAGCGCGAACGCCAGCCCGTTAAGTACATGCAATGTCTTGTCAAACCACGCCAAATGGTCATAAGCCCTAAAAATCTCGCCCAATATAAAATGGGCGTATATCAACAAAACAGCCACAAGCTGCAAGACCGACGGTATATAAATCTTAAACTTGCGCTGTATAAAAGCCGGTATGTTGATAGTGACCAGCCCTATCGCGCACAGCCCGACATGAAAAATGCTATGCTCAATATCGTCGGGTTTTAAAAACATATTGACAATAGACGCGACCAAAATTATCAATATGGACAATTGGAGCAAGGAAAACACAATTTTGGTAATAAACGCCGTGCGCGGCAATTCCCTTTTTATTTTTCTCAGCCTTCTGCGCGCGCTTTTGCGGCGCTGCCGCTTGGATAATATATCTTTGGCCATGTTTTTCCCTATAACAAAATATTATTGGGTTTAACCCTTGACGCGTATAGGCAAAATCAAAAACAAATAATCGCCTTCGCCTACCGAGGTTATGACGCAAGGGCTTTCGGGTTTGTTGAACTTGATTTTTACAAAATCCTCGTTGATAGCTTTTAGCGCCTCGGTCAAAAACCTAACATTAAACGCGATAAATATATCTTTTCCTTCTAGCTTTATAGCGACCCTTTCGTTGATAGAGGCAAAGTCCGCGTCCGAGCTTATCTGCATTACCGCGCCTTTTAGATCCAATCTAACTTGGTTTGACTTGGTATGTCTTGTCAAAAGCGAAGCCCTTTCTAAGCTGTCTTCAAATTGTTTTTTATTGACCGTGACTTCGGTAAGGAATTCTGTCGGCAAAATCTGCTTGTAGTTAATAAAATCTCCCTCTAACAGTCTGGTCATTACCTTGGCGCTTCCTATATCAATTTTTAACAAATTGCGCTGGCGGAAAACCGTTACCGTTGGGTTTTTGTCGTCCAGCAATTTGACCACTTCTTCCAAACTGCGCGCGGGCACAATCATGGACATGGAAGCGCTGGCGTCATTTAAACTTTTTTGGCATCTTGCCAGCCTGTATCCGTCCAACGCCACGGCCGTTATGGTCTTGTCTTCTATCTCAAACAAAACGCCTTGCAAAATCGGGCGCACATCGTCGTCCGCCACGCTAAAGACCACTTTGCTAATTAAGTCCCTGAATTCTTTTTGGGGCATTGAAAAGAAAATGGATTGGTCTATTTCATGGATCGCGGGATACTCGTCCACGTTTTGAGTCCTCACATCGCTTGCCGAGTCCTGATATCTGATTTTAAAAAGGTTGCCGTCGGCAAGGTTTAACTCAATCTGCCCTTCGGTCATCTTGCGCGTGTATTCGGCAAAAAACCTGCCGTTAACCAAAGTCTCGCCTTCCATCTCAACATCGGCGCGTATAGTGTCTTCTATGGTCAGATCCAAATCTGTGGCTATAAGCCTGAGGGTGTCGTTTTGCGCCGTGAGTTTGATATTCTCTAAAATGGGATTAGGCGTTCTTTGGCTGAGCGCCTTGGAAACCTTCATAACGGCTTGCGCCAAATCAAGACCGTTGCATATAACTTTCATATAACATTGTCTCCGTTAAATTTTTCCACTTTATTATACCATAATAACACCCTCGGGACAATTAAATAAAAATGGCCAAAAAAACGGCTGTAATAATTAAGGATAAAATGATTTATCTTAAAAAGCGGTATGTATTTATTTTTAATTAAAGGTCGCAAAAAATATCCAAATATCGCGGACAAAATGTTTTTTCTTTTTTAAAGCGCGCGTCTTTATAAGCGTTATATTATTAGCCGCAAGGGTAAACTTTGTTAAAACATAAAACAGCCGACGCGAGTGTTTAATAATAAAGTTTTTAGGCTTTTTGGGCCAAGATATGTTAAAATTACAATGTAATGCATATAGAAAAGATCGTGTTAAAAAACTTCAGAAACTACGCTTGGGCGCAAATAAACCCCGCTCCGACTGCCAACTTGCTGATAGGACAAAACGCCCAAGGCAAAACCAATTTGGTAGAGGCCGTTTATTATCTTTGCGTGGGCAAGTCCCCCAGAACGCCCCGCGAAAAAGAGCTTATAAAACACGGCGAGCAACAGGCCTACTTGCGCATAGACGCCGTCAAAAAAACGGGCAAAGTCAAGATAGAGGCCTATCTGACGCGAACGGAAAACCGACGCATAAGCGTCAACGGCATCCCGGTCAAAAAAATTGCCGAGCTTATGGGAACTGTCAAGGCCATATTTTTTTCGCCCGACGAGTTAAAAATAGTCAAGGAGGCACCCGCAGACCGCAGGCGGTTTTTGGATATTGATTTGAGCCAGCTGTCAAGAAGTTATTTTTATAATCTAACGAGATACAACAAAATCCTATCCCAAAGGAACAAGCTGTTAAAATCCAAAAAACATCTCAAAGAAACCGTGGATATTTGGGACGAACAGCTCGCCGAATGCGGCGCGCAAGTGGCTTACAAAAGGCAAGAATTTGTCGCGCGGCTTGCCCGCTTTGCCCGCAAGGCCCAAAGCTATCTTACGGACGGCCAAGAAAAGTTGGAAATTGAATACGAAGGGTTTAAGGGCCAAAGCCCCGACCAAATCAAGCAAACCTTTTTAGGCCGCCTAAAAAACGAATTGGACTACGATATAGAAAGAGGCTACACAAATGCGGGAATCCACAAAGACGACATAGCGCTGACAGTCAACGGCGTGGATATCCGCTCTTTCGGCTCGCAAGGCCAGCAGCGCACCGCGGCGCTGGCGTTAAAATTGGCCGAACTTGAAATCTTTAGCAGCTTGTCAAAAGAAAGCCCGATTTTGATACTTGACGATGTTTTCAGCGAACTCGACAAAATACGCAGGCTGAGATTAATGGAAAGAATAAAAAATATACAAACCTTTATCACCAGCGCGCATTTTGACGAGGATATAAAAGCCACCGTCTTTGAAGTAAAATCGGGACAAATTTTTAGAAAATAAATTTAAAAACGCGCTTTCTTTAAGGTTTTTTTGGGCCGATTTTGCATCTTGATTATAAATATAAATAGCAAAATTATTTATGCGTAAATTTACAGCGCATTTTTTTATATTGACAAAATAAGTTGATATTTTGCAATTTTTTTATGCGCCCATATAATTGAAAATGTGGATTGGAGCATATTTCATACAACATCTGAATATCTATTGTTAATATCTAATAAGGAATTCTACATTAATCAGGGGTTTATCCAATAAGTTGTGGATAACTATGTGGATAAGTGGATAAAACCATGCCTATTTATGCATTTTTGACTTATTTATGCATTTTGGAACAAAATTTCGTATAAATATCTATGGATAACCCCGTGGTTTTGTAGATAATTTTTTTACGAAGTGTTTACAGTTATCAAAAAAAATCATCTCATAGCGGCGTTTTTGGCCGCCATAATATTAATAACCTTCAGCGTAATTACCATAAACACGGCGACGGCGCACAAGCGCTTGCCCAAGCTGGGCTATACCATAGTGGTTGACGCGGGGCACGGGGGCTTTGACGCAGGCGTCGCAGGAGTAACCACCAAGGTAAAAGAAGCCGACCTTAATCTCAAAGTGGCAAAAAAACTGGAAAGGCGCCTAAAGGAATACGGCTTTGACGTGGTAATGACCCGGACAAACGGCAACGGGTTGTATGGGCTGCATACCAAAAACCGCAAAAAAAGGGACATGGAAGCGCGCGCGCGCATTATCCGCGAAGCCGAGCCCGACGCCGTAGTCAGCATTCATATGAATTATTTTGTCCAGTCCAAACAACGCGGCGCCCAGGTTTTTTATGAAAGAGATAACGAACGGGGCAAAGAGTTGGCTAAATGCATACAAGAGGTTTTGGGGCTTAACCTTGAGCATTGCGATAGGCTGTATCTTAGCGGCGATTATTTCATAGTCAACTGTTCGGATTATCCGTCAGTAATAGTGGAGTGCGGTTTTTTGTCCAACGCCTATGACGAGCAATTGCTAATCAGCGACGAATACCAGCAAAAGCTGGCGTATTATATCGCTTTGGGGATTATGAAATTTTTTGATATTGACCCTTACCAAATAATAAATTTTGAAAACTATGGCAGGCTTAACTTTTATCTGTTATAATGGCTATAACCTAAAAATTACAAGGGGCTAAAATTTGGGCGGCAAAAGATTAAAATTGTCTTTTTTAATGGTCTTATTCTTGGCGTTTGTTTTTTCGTTTGGCCAAATTCCCCATAATAATATCGTCCGCGCCGATATGGGTCCCAAGCCAAAAATTGTCCTTAGTTTCAGCGGGCTTGAGGATAGGACATATTATGTGACTTTGCTATCAAAAAAACGCAGCGCGGGACCGTATCGGGCATACGACGAAGATAATGGCGAAGAAAAATCCCTTCATGTGATAGCCGATTTGTCCGAAGAGCAAAAAGAGGCTATTGGCCAAAAGTTTTACGGCTATGTTGACAGCGACGGCTTTTATTTTTTGCAATACATAGTTCAATGCAAGAACAACCAACCATTCCAATGGGGATATTATCCGCCATACGAGTTTAAGGTGTTAATTTACTTGCCCGAGGATGACAAGTTTGTCGCAAGCCAACAAAGCTATACAAGATACGCTTTTAGCAGCTATTATCATGTGGAAGTGGCGGACGATGGAGTCCAAGTCAATATAACCCAAGTGACAAAAAATTACGACCATACCAAAGAAATCCTTAACCTTTTGGCCAGGATTGCCTTAACCATTGCCATTGAGATTGGCCTTGCGTTCGCTTTCAGGTATGGCTCAAAAAAACATCAGCTTATAATAGGCGCGACCAATTTGGTCACCCAAATAGGGCTTAATATTATTTTGAATGTTACAAACTATACAAGCGGGGCGCTCGCTTTTTTGATAATGTTTTTTATGCTGGAAGTTGTTGTATTTGTCGCCGAGGCGATAATTTACGCTATCGCCTTCCCTAAGATAGAAAAAACGCAAGGCAAAACGGTTTTTAATTTTATTAAGCCTATATTATACGCCTTAGCCGCCAACGCCCTTTCTTTTGGCGTAGGATTTTTTGTTTCCACTTATATGTTTTAGGAATAATCTTTTGATATGGCAATCATGATATAGCAATCAAAAAAGCCTTGTCTTGTTGTATTTTAATAATAATTCTTGTATTAAAACCCCAAGGCTTTTTATAAAAAAATCAGTATTTAATAAAGTCCGTTAAATTTTGTTCTTTTTTTCGTGTTATGGTATAATGACAAATATGAAACTTGACCCAAAAAGCGCGCTTTGGACCGACCCTTTGGTGCTGGCGTGGATAGGCGACGCGTATTTTACTTTGGCTGTGAGGGAATGGCTGGTCAGCCATAGCGAAGCAGGTTCGGGCGCGTTGCATGCCAAAATGAAGTCGTATATAAGCGCGGCGGCGCAAGCGCGGACTTGGGAGAGGATATACGATTTTTTGACCGACGAGGAAAAAGATTTGGGGCGGCGCGCGCGCAACCGCCATAACACAAGCTGGGCAAAGAATTCCTCTTTGGCCGATTACAAAAAGGCGACCGCGCTTGAGGCGGTTTTGGGATATTTATATTTGACCAAAAACGCCCAAAGACTAAACGATTTGTTGTCAATGATTATACATCGGCGCTAAGGATATAATATATGGATGTAAAAAGCGTAAAACCTAAGGTAACATTATTAAGATATACGCCCGAGCCCGAAAAAACGGTGGCACTTGCGGCTAAGCTTTGTTATTCGGATTTGGACATAGACATGCTAAAAACCGATACGGAAGCAAAAGACGCTTCCAAGTTAATTAACCTGCTTATCAAAATGGGGCATCTATCGCCCATAGAGCACGCTAATTTCACTTTTTCGCTTGAAGGTGTGTCTCGGGCGCTTTTGGCGCAAATCACAAGACACAGGATAGCCAGTTTTTCGGTAAAGTCCCAAAGATATGTGGGGGCGGACAAGACTTTTAATTATATTATCCCGCCGGCTATTGAGGCTTTGGGGCAAGAGGCCATAGACGAATACCATAGCCAAATGGAACAAATACATAATTGGTATATAGGCTGGCAGCAAAAGCTGGGCGAGGGCGAGGCGGGCAACGAAGACTCGAGGTTTGTGTTGCCCAACGCCGCGGAGACCAAATTAATTATGACCATGAACGCGCGGGAGCTTATGCACTTTTTTGCTTTGAGATGCTGCAACCGCGCCCAATGGGAGATAAGGGAAGTTGCGTGGCGCATGCTTGAGGAGGTTTTGAAAGTCGCGCCCAACCTGTTTAAAACTTGCGGACCATCTTGCGTCAGCGGGGCGTGCAAGGAAGGCAAGATGTCGTGCGGCAAGGCAAATGAAGTCCGCTTGCGCCAACAGGCGTTGATTATCCCAAAAGAATAAAGGCAATAATCCATAAAAAAAGGATTTGTAAAATTTGAAAATAACAGGCAGAAACGCGGTAAGCGAAGCGCTTAAATCTAACTTGACAATAGAAAGGTTGGCCGTGGCCAAAGGGCTCAAAGACGCGCAAGCAAATAGGCTTATAAATCTAGCCAAAAGCAAGGGCGTCAAGATTGTCTTTTTGGACAAAGAAGTTCTGGACAAAGAGAGCAAAGGCCAAAGGCATCAGGGCTTTATAGCCGATGTCACGGATTATAAATACAGCGCGGTGGAAGATATACTGCAAAGCGCCCAAGAGCAAAACCAAGACCCTCTTATAATTATTTTGGACGGCGTGGAAGACCCCCATAATTTGGGCAGCGTGTTGAGGGTGGCCGAATGCGCGGGCGCGCATGGGGTGATTATCCCAAGACACCGCGCGGCAAGCGTAAACGAGACCGTAATAAAAGTTTCGGCGGGCGCGGCCTCCCATGTCAAAGTCGCAAAGGTCGCCAATATCAACGATACTATCCGCCGCCTAAAAGAGCAAAACATCAGGGTCTTGGCCGCCGAGACAGGCGGGCAGAATATTTACCAAACGGACTTAAAAGGCGCTTTGTGCATTGTCGTGGGCGGCGAGGACTCAGGGGTCAGGCAATTGACCAAAAAGCTTTGCGACGGGATTATAACATTGCCGATGTTCGGCCAACTCAATTCGCTAAACGCCTCGGTTGCGTGCGGAGCTGTGATATATGAAGCGATCAGACAGCGAAATTTTGATTGAGCAAGCGCGAAAGGGCGACGCCGCCGCTATAGAGCGATTGATGAACGCCTACAAAAACAGGGTCAAAAGGTTGGCAAGGGCGTATTTTTTGGTGGGCGGCGACAACGACGACCTTATCCAAGAAGGGATGATCGGGCTTTATAAGGCCATAAGGGATTACGACCCCCAAAAGGGCAGTTTTGCGGCTTTTGCCGATTTGTGCATAACACGCAATATGCAAACCGCCGTAAAAAAATCCCAAAGACTCAAACACCGTTTGCTTAACGAGTCATTGAGCCTAAACACAGATTTGGACAATACCGAAGAGCTTATAGATTACATAATAGACCAAACCGCCCAGAACCCGCTGGATGTTTTGTTAAAGGACGAGCAAGCCCAAAGCATTAAAGAGTTGATAAAGACCAGATTGTCCGAGCTGGAAAAGAGAGTGCTCAACCTATACCTTGAAGGGCTTTCTTATAACGAGATAGCCGAAAAAATCAAAAAAAGCGCAAAGGCCGTGGACAACACATTGCAGCGGATAAAATCAAAACTAAAAATGTTAGGATAGTTATGGGATATACGGCATTATACCGCAAATACCGCCCCAAGACTTTTGATGAAGTGGCGGGACAAGACGCTATAAAGCGGACGCTTATCAACCAGATAAAAAAAGACCGCATAGGCCACGCTTATTTGTTTACGGGCAGCCGCGGCACGGGCAAGACCACAATCGCCCGCATTTTCGCGCGCGCCGTCAATTGCCTAAGCCATGTCAACGGCTCGCCTTGCGGGGTTTGCGATATATGCAAGATAGACGACAATATAGACATCATTGAAATAGACGGAGCCAGCAGCAATAGGGTGGATGCCGTAAGGGAGTTAAAAGAGCAGGTCAAATACCCGCCCGTCAACAGCAAATACAAGGTCTATATAGTGGACGAGGCGCATATGCTGACGGACAGCTCTTATAACGCGCTGTTAAAAACTTTGGAAGAGCCTCCAAGCTATGTGATATTCATATTGGCGACCACGGAGCCGCACAAGATTCCGCCGACCATTATGTCAAGGTGCATGCGGTTTGATTTTAAGCTGGTGCCTACCGATAAGATTGCCGATATAATATCCCAAGTTTTTTATAGCTCAAATATAAAAGCCTCAAAAGAAGCCATAGGGCTTATCGCCAGAAGCGGAATGGGCAGCGTGCGCGACGCGCTGTCTATCGCCGATATGTGCGCGGGCTTTAGCGCGAAAGAAATAACTTATGAGGATGTGCTGGAGCTGCTGGGCAGCGCGGATATAATAGAAATAGGCGAGCTCGCCGCCAATATCCTAAAAGGCGATTTGAATAATTGTTTGGGCATTGTCAATTCTTTGGCGGAATCGGGCAAGAGCATGAACATAATCGCCCGCGACTTGACGGCATATTTTAGGAACTTAGGCGTTGTCAAGACCTGCCAAAACCCAAACGATATTTTGGGCTTGCCTAAGGAAATTTTCCAGCGATTACAAGAGCATAGCGCGCTTGCCGACATGGACAAAACTACCGTTTGCATAGACATATTTAGCGCGCTTGACCAAGACCTAAGGTTTGGGCTTAACCCGAGGATTACCTTGGAAAACGCGGTAATAAAGGCTGCGCGGTTGCTTGTTAACACGCCCAACGCGGTCTTGGCCAGGTTAAACGAGCTGGAAAAAAAGCTTTCCCAAATAAATACGCAAAAAGAACAAAATATTACGCGCAAGAGCGGCATCCCGCAAGAGCAAACTAAAACTCAGACGCAAAAAGATAAAGCGGATATTCAAAAGACGCCCGGGCAAGTAGTTAAAGGCCAGGACGCCCCAAAAACCACCTTGGAAGAAGCTAAAGATAAGGATATTCCAAAAGATAACAAACAAGAAAATAAGCAAGAGGACGATCAAGACTCTAAAGACCAAGAGATAACAATAGAAGACATCGCGCCGCCTCAAAACGTTCAAGGGCATTTTATCGGCCCGTACGATATTTTTGACGGCGAGAGTTCAGCCTCAAGCAAAGCCCAAAAGGCGTTGGGCGAGCTGGCATATAAGCTAAGGGAAAAAGGCGAGATGTTGTTATATTTTCAAGTAACCAACAGTATAGAAAAAATACGGCTGCAAAACGGGACTTTGGTAGGAACGGTCTATGACCAAAACGCGTATAAACTGTTGAGCGAGCCAAAAAGCATACAAAAAATAGAGGGGTTGTTGGACGGTATTAAGTTTTCGGTCGTAATGGCCGAGCCCGAGCCCGAGTTAAGAGAGCAGACCATAAAAAAACTAAAAGATTTGGCCCAAGACAAGTTGATTATCAAATAATACGCCTTTTGTAAGGCAAGAATAAAAGGAGTAAAAAATATGGCTAATTTTGGCAGGTTTGGCGGAATGGGCAATATGCAGCAGATGATGAGGCAGGCAAAGCAAATGCAAGAAAAAATGCAAAAAGCCCAAGAAGAGATTGAAAATTCCGAAGTTGAAGCCGCCTCGGGCGGCGGAGCTGTTATCGTAAAGCTAAACGGCAAAAAGAGATTGTTATCCATACAGATAAAACCCGAAGCGGTCGATCCCGACGACGTGGAAATGCTGGAAGACTTGATTATGGCGGCCTTTAACGAGGCCTTTGACAAAGCCGACGAGCTTTACGCGCAAAAGATGGGAATGCTGGGCGGATTGATTTGATGTTATGAAAAGCCAAAAGTTAGAGCCTTTGGACAGGCTGATTAACGAATTTACCAAGTTGCCGGGCGTGGGCTATAAGACGGCACAGCGCTACGCTTACGCCGTAATCAACAATATGACCCAAGAGGAAGCGGGCGAGTTTGCCAAGGCTTTAATGGAAGCCAAGCAAAAAATCAAGTATTGCGGTATTTGCGGCAATTTCTCGGATAAAGATATATGTTGGATATGTTCCAATAGGAAATCGGATATAATTTGCGTGGTAAGCGAGCCAAAAGATGTGCTTGCTTTTGAGAAAGTCAGGGATTTTGGGGGCGTTTATCATGTCTTGCACGGCAACATAAGCCCGTTGCAGTCCAAAGGCCCGGACGACATCAATATAAAACAACTTATAAAAAGAGTAAGCGCGGGCAACATAAAAGAAGTCATTTTGGCGACCAACCCCACGGTGGAAGGCGAGGCTACCGCTGTTTATATAGCCAAGCTTTTGAAAACCTTGGGCGTCAAGACCACGCGCCTGGCGCAAGGCTTAGCGGCGGGAAGCGATATAGAATACGCCGACGAGGTGACCTTGACACAAGCGCTTAACAACCGTAAAGAAATATAATATTTATTACATAACAGGAGAATATATAATGGCGGACAAGGATTTTGTAAAAGAGATCGCGGATATAGAAAGCGATTTCGCGCAATGGTATACCGATGTTATCCTAAAAACCGGTTTGGTGGATTACGGCCCGGTAAAAGGCACAATGGTGATACGGCCTTACGGCTACGCGATATGGGAATTTATCCAAAGCGGGCTTGACAAGCGCATTAAAGAAACCGGGCATCAAAACGCGTATTTTCCGCTTTTTATACCCGAAAGCTTTTTACAAAAAGAAGCCGAGCATGTAGAAGGCTTCGCGCCCGAAGTGGCAAGGGTAACCCATATAGGCCAAGAGCCTTTGGCGGAGGCCTTGGTGGTGCGTCCCACTTCGGAGACCATAATTTGCCATATGTATTCGCGCTGGATACAGTCATACAGGGATTTGCCCGTGCTTATCAACCAATGGGCAAACATCGTCAGGTGGGAAAAGACCACTCGGCCTTTTTTGCGCACTTCCGAGTTTTTGTGGCAGGAAGGCCATACCGTCCACGCCAGCGAGGAAGAAGCCAAAGAAGAAACCCTTAAGATGCTTGGGGTTTATCAATCTTTTTTGAAAGAAGAATTGGCTATCCCCGTGCTGGCGGGCAAAAAGACCCAGAAAGAAAAATTCGCGGGCGCACAAGAAACTTACAGCATAGAGGCTATGATGCTGGACGGCAAGAGCTTGCAAGCGGGAACTTCGCATTATTTGGGACAAAACTTTTCCAAAGCGTTTAATATACGATTTTTGGACCGCGACGGAACGCACAAGTTCGCCTACCAGACTTCGTGGGGCGTGACCACGCGGCTTATAGGCGCTTTGATTATGGTGCACGGCGACAAGCGCGGGCTTGTGTTGCCGCCCAAAGTCGCGCCCATCCAGGCGATAATTATACCAATCGCCGCCAAAAAACCGGAGGTTTTAGAAAAATGCAACGAAGTGTTAAGTTTGTTAAAATCTTTGGGCATAAGGGCGCAGATAGACGTTAGCGACGCCTCGCCGGGCTGGAAATTTAACGAATACGAGATGAAAGGAGTGCCTTTAAGGATAGAGATTGGCCCAAGGGACATACAAAACGGCGTCGCCACGGTGTCTAGGCGCGATACCCTTATCAAGACCGAGTTAAAGCTGGACACAATAGCCCAGGACATAAAAGCCTTGCTTGACGCCATCCAAGCTGATATGTATGAAAAAGCCTATAATTTCCTTAACTCGCATATTACCGTGGCTAATAATCTTAACGAGCTGGAAGACGCCATCCAAAACAACCATTTCGCGCTTACAATGTGGTGCGGCCAAAGCGCCTGCGAAGACTTGGTAAAAGAAAAATTCCAAGCAACCTCGCGCAATATGCCCTTTGACCAAACGCCTTGCGGCGACAGCTGCGCTATTTGCGGCAAGGCGCCCAAATATAAGATTTATTGGGGCAAGGCGTATTAAGCCGAGCCGTTGTTGCGGACATTGGTTTTATATGGTAATATTTAGTAAAAAATGCGGGATAAAACATAAATGAGATACAAACTTTTTACCTCGGAAAGCGTGACCATAGGTCATCCTGACAAAATTTGCGATCAGATTTCGGACGCCGTTTTGGATAGCATATTGGAACAAGACCCGAACGCGCGCGTGGCTTGCGATGTCGCGGTCAATACCGGGCTTGTGCTGGTAATGGGCGAGATAACCACCGATTGTTATGTGGATATACCCAAAATCGTGCGTCAAACCATAAAAGAAATAGGCTATACCGACGCCCGATACGGTTTTGATTATAGTTCTTGCGCGGTCTTGACTTCAATAGACGAGCAATCGTCCGATATCGCTATGGGCGTTTTAAATTCCATTGACTATAAAGAAAGCAACGACCCAGCGGATTTGATCGGCGCGGGCGATCAAGGCATGGTGTTTGGATACGCTTGTAGCGAAACGCCCGAGCTTATGCCCTTGCCCATTGCGCTTGCGCACGCTTTGACCAAAGGCTTGGCCGAATATCGCCAAAGCGGACGCTTGCCGTATTTGCGGCCCGACGGCAAAGCCCAAGTTACCGTTATATACGAAGGCGATACGCCCATAGGCGTGGATTCGGTTTTAATAAGCACGCAGCATAGCGACCAGGCCGATCCCAAGACTA
>JAAZDJ010000023.1 GCA_012512255.1 Clostridiales bacterium
ACCCCGATTCTGACATATGTCAATAACTATTTTAAAAAAATACGCCAATCAAGAATTTTTCTCGATTGGCATTAAATATTGGCAAGTCAAGCAACGGCAGAATTTCTTTATTAGGTTTCAAATTGAAATGTTCTTTACACCACCCGTAAGTCAACCATACCCCATGATTATTCTTAAGCCATTCATCATCGTTATTTTCAATAGCTTTAAGCATATCATTCAAATGTGGTATTGACCTGGCTCCTGCGTCTTCTACCGTGAGTATCCCGTCATGATTTGCATCTAAATCCTCAAAGGCAGCATCGCCGAATAATGCTTTTCTTGCATTATATTTATCAGTTTCAAAATCATCTTTTATTATATAACCTTTTTTATCGTAATCAAATAACCTGCTCCAAAGGGTAAATTCGGAATTCCCTTGAAGTTGATAAACTAAAACATCTTTCAAATTTTCATTGCAATAACCGGCCAACAATAAAGCGTCTACTTTTACATTATTATTTAACGCAACCAAAGGAGCAATAATTGTTCCCTCACTCCAACCAAGAAGGTAAATTTTAGCGTTTTTAAACTCAATTACTTTGCGCTTTTTAATTTTTTGGGGGTTTGAACCTATTATTTGCTTTCTATTTTTAATTACTTTTTGTTTTCATTAATTATTAAAACAACTCAGAACGCCTGCTAACTTTTTGAATAAGCTGTTTAATATTATTTTCGATAGCTCTTATAACTTTAACAAATTCCTCATCGCTTTTACCTGTTGGATCATCTAGTCCCCAGTCTTCCTTTATTTTGCTTGGTAGATTTGGACATTCCACATCGCAACCCATTGTTATAACAATATCAACAGCAGGAATCTCCGATAAAAGTTTTGGACGCTGGGTAAGCTCCATATCAATCCCATATAGTTTTTTCATAAGCCTTACAGCGTCCGGGTTAATATGAGATTTTATTTCTGTTCCTGCGCTATAACTTTCAAACACATCAAAATGTTTGCCTAAAGCTTCAGCTATTTGAGAACGGCAGGAATTATGAGCGCATATAAAAGCTATTTTTAATTTTTTTTTATTTTCTTTCATTTATCAATTTCTCTATCTGTTCAACGGTCAAAACCTTTCCCATTGAAACAACCTTACCATCAATTATAATGGCAGGAGTGCTAATGACACCGTATTTCATAATGTCTTTAATATCTCCTAGATTTTTTACTTCTTCCTTAATATTGCAATTTTTAGCCGCTATTACAGTATTTTCGTGGTTTTGCCTACTTTTTTTACAACAATTTCCTAAAGTGATGATTTCCATACAACCCTCCTTTTTATATGAATAAAAAGTTTAACGCATTAAACACATAACCTATAATTATTATACCTATGATAGTAACCGTAATAAACATAAATAACAATTTTGATCTTAATACCTTCTTAAGCATTATTATACTAGGTAGACTAAGGGTCGTTACGCTCATCATAAATGCAAGTATTGTTCCCAATCCAACGCCTTTTGCATATAACGCTTCCGCAACGGGTATTGTCCCGAATATATCGGCATACATCGGCGCCCCCATTAAACTTGCTATTATTACACTGAAAGGATTATCTTGACCCAATACCGCCTGTATCCATTCTTCAGGTATTACATTATGAATTAAAGCGCCTATGCCAACGCCTATTAATATATAAGGTAGAACTTTTTTTAATGTGGAAAGCATTTGTTCTTTTGCATATATTATTCTATCTCTTTTTGTTATCTCTACCCCTTCAATATCTATGTTGTCACCCTGCAAAACAAAATCTTCAATATGTCTTTCCGCCCCTGATTTTTCTATAATGGTTCCCCCGATTACCGCAAGCGAGAGTCCTACAATAACATAAACAATCGATATTGGAAAGCCAAATACGCTTACAAGAAGAATAAAGGCTCCTAAATCGACAAGGGGACTGCTTATCAAAAAACTGAATGTTGCGCCAGTCCTTATGCCGGCGCGCGTAAAACCTATAAATAAAGGAACTGAAGAGCATGAACAAAAAGGAGTAACCGTGCCCAGCAGCGCTCCTAAAATATTACCTTTTATGCCCCCGAAACGGCTCAATAGTTTTTTAGTTCTTTCTGGCGGAAAATAACTTTGTATATAGCTAATTATGAAAATAAGAAAGCAAAGCAAAACGATGATTTTGATAGTGTCATATATGAAAAACTGAATACTTGCGCCATACCATTCATTAATAAAATTATTGCCAAATATGCCATTTAAGAATATACCTATAACTGAATTAAGCCATTTCATGCCTAATAACTGGTATGTAATAAAATTCATTACGCCTTTTATTCCGTTATAACCACTAATGATTGCAGCAGCGCCAAATATTATTATTAATAAGCCCAAAACAAATAATAACCAAAATAATCTAGACCGTTTTTTATTAGGTTTGACATCATCTTTGTTTGTCGGTTTTTGCTCGCATAAGCAGTCGCAGGATAATTCATTTTTATTATTATTATTTATATTGTTAATTTCTTTATTTTGCATACAAATTCCTAATTGTTATTTTATTGCCTCTATAATGTATGAAGCAACATAATCCTCAATATTTCTGCCTGGCACCCAGGCGCTGATAATTTTTCTGCTGTTTTCCTTAGGTGTCATCTTTATATCAGTAAAACCTGCTTCTTCCAACATACCTTTTATTTTTTCTATATGTTCCGCTCCAGAGATACAACCGGCTAACATTTCAAGGTCATTTAAGATATCTTCCGGAAGTTTAGCCGTAACAAGCACATCGACAATTGATAATCTGCCGCCCTTTTTCAATACCCTATATGCTTCTTTAAATACCTTTTGTTTATTTAAAGCAAGGTTAATGACACAATTGGATATTATTACATCTATTGTGCCATCGGCAACCGGTAGACGCTCAATTTCTCCCAGCCTGAACTCAACATTTTTATATCCCATTTTCTCATTGTTTTTTCTCGCAAGGAGAATCATTTCAGACGTCATATCTACCCCTATTACATAACCTTTTTCCCCCACCTTTCTTCTAGCAAGAAAACAGTCAAATCCTCCTCCCGAGCCAAGATCCAATACTGTCTCACCTTCTTTTAAATTTGCAATTGCTATGGGATTTCCACAACCTAAACCCATGTTTGATTGGGATGGAACGCTTTTTAAATCCTCTTCTGTATAACCAAGTTGAAACGATATGTTGTCTACATCATTACCACCGCAGCAACAACCGCTACAACAAGCTATTTTTTCTTTTCTTGCAATTTTTGAATATTGCTTGCGAATAAAATTTCTTTTAATCTCTTTAGACATTTTAACCTCGCTATTTAATAATATTTTTACTCTTCTGAACTATCAGGTTTAATTTATTCTCCACAAGAATTTATGTTAACATTAATATAATATTGCAGAGCAATAACTATTGCTAAGTTTCTAGTGCGGTTTTTTGTTAACAATGCAAGAGCCAGCGCATTTTTTATATTCTTCAAGGTCTTTTGCGTAAAATCTCATATTTCTTATCTCTTTTTTTAAATATTCCCAAAGCTCTTTATTGTTCTCAATAAAATTGGGGCTTATTTTATAATAAGTCCATTGCGCCTTTTTGTAGCTTTCAAGAATGCCGCTTCTCTTCAAATCTGTTAAATGCCTTGAAGCGTTTGACTGTGTCATTTTTAGGCAAGTCTCAATCTCGCATACGCACATTTCTTTTTGCATTAATAATGATATAATTCGTAGCCTGCTTTCTTCTGAGAGTGATTTAAAAATCTCTATCATATTTTTTCCTTATTATTTTATGAGCATATACTCATATAATATGCTGATTAAAAGCCATTTGTTAAAATGGCTATAATTTTATCTTAATTAAAATTATTGGATTTTGCAAGCTTTTTAATTCTATAATTTTCTGAATTAGATGCTCATGTTGATAAATGTAAAAGGTCTATTTATTATAACTATTAATAACTAAGCGTCCATATAAAAGCTTTTAAAAAATGGTAATTTTAAGCTATTTTGCCAACAATTATTACACTATTTTATTTGTTAACATTATAACATTTTTTATATAAATTTAAATTGATTGCGGCGCTTACGCAAAGATAATTTGCAAATAATCTTAACTTCAAAAAAGTTATGAATGGACAATAAAGCAAAAGGCTTTATCGTCCACCAACGATAAAGCCTTTTTTGTTTAACGCATTCTTAAAATTTCTTCTCTTGTGTTTTAAAAGTTGTTTTCTTTTGTGTTTTTAATAAACTTTGTTCTTTTGTGTTTTAAAAGTTGTTTTCTTTTGTTTTTTAAGCGTTTTTTCTTTAGTTATGTTTTTATTTTCAAAGTATATAAGCCTTTTTGAGGTTATTGGGCGTTTTTGGTATTTGCGGCTTATATGCTTTTTTTTAGCTTGATTTTTTGAGCCCAAGTTTTGAGAGCAGGTCGTATTTTTTGAATATGGTCAAAACTACCATTGTAAGCAAGAACGCTGAAGCGACGGCAAACGCAATTATTGATACTGTTCTGACTATGCCGACTACGCCAACCCATTCGGGCTCATAAGTAATAATGCGGGTGTTAGAGCCTAAGAAGTTCATAGAGTTGCTTTGGACGACTGTATACATAATGCGGTGGACGGATAATCTCATCGCTTGAGCAAGTCCGCCATAGCCGTTGCCGGGGCCTTTATTGGCAAAGCTGTTGAGACTGCCATCCGAACCGTCGGGCAAGTCGTTGCCCGCAAGCACGCCGCCCGCGATACCCATTCCGCCAGAAGGATACCAGTCGGTTACAGCGAAGCCTTGCATTCCGCATTCGCCGCGAAGGTAAGCTGTGCATAGATTGTAAACATTTCCTGACCAAACTGAGCCCAAACGGTTAAACGCGGTCATTACGTTTTTGGCGTTGCCGATTTGGATCGCGATCTCAAACGGTCTTAGATGGTTTAGTCTAAGCGCTTGCTCTGTTATCCATGTCTCATAAGAAGTGCGGTTGACTTCTTGGTCGTTTAGAACAAAGTGCTTATTATACACATAGGCGCCCTTGGACTGAATGCCCTTGGTCTGATATCCGCTTATCACGCCTGTAAGGAAAGCGTCCTCGGAGTAGTATTCGGCATAGCGTCCATGGTAAGGGTTGCGGTGTAGGTTAAGACCAAGACCATAAAGTCCCGCTTGTCCCGACCAGAGTGAATCCTCGCCTATAGCGATACCCACAACCTCGGCAAGCTTGGTGTTAAATGTAGCCGCGATTATGCCCGAGCAAGGACAGCCCGTGGGATATGATTTTTTGTCAGGGTCGTTGTATCTAGTGGCCAATCCTGAAGGCCCGTTATTAAATCTTTGGTTATAGCCGCATGAGCCGTTATGGTCAACCGTCGCGGGCTTGCCGACAGAATCAACAGCCCTTGTCTTCCTAAGACCGTCGCTCAAAAGCATAACGGTTTCTTCCCAAGTAAGCTGGTCAAGGAATACATCCCATAAAGGATCGTCAAAAGGAATGGGATCGCCGTTTAGGTCTGCTCTCAAAGCCGCCAAAGGAATTCTAGCTTCGCCGTTATAATAATCTTCCTTAATCAAATGAGCGTATTGTGGATACTCTTCAGCGGTCGGGATTTTTCCATAAGTAGGATATTCCTTGTCGTCGTCGGGTTTTACGCCGCCGTTTCTGTCAAGAGCGTAGCCCGCTCTAATTTTGGCGGAATCCTGAATCTTAGCGGTTGAGCCTACGGTGTCTGTCCAGTTGCTACGAGAGAAATACTTAACAGAGTTAACGCCGTCGTTCAAACGGTTAATGTCGGATTCGTCAAACAAGTTGACAATTTCTTTTCCGGTAAGCGAGGCGTTTTTGTATTTTTCGGCTGAGGCTTCTAGAGTGGTTTTCCAAACAAGATCCGCATTGCCGGGGGCGTCCATACCGTCATCGGTAGTCTTGCCCTTTTTGGCTAAGATATTATTGATAGCGTCGTGCGAATCTTTTGCCGCTGTCAAATAATAATCGCCCGCGTCTAGATAATATGTGCCGTGTCCCCAAGCGTCATACGAAGCGAAATACTTGCCTTCGACTACGATTTCCACTGTTTCGGATTCGGCGGGATCTAGCTTGCTAGTCTTAGCGAAGCCTACCAAATCCACGGCTGATTTTTCAATCTTGTTTTCTATATCGTATTGGGTGTAAGGTTGTTGTAGATAAACTTGAACAACTTCTTTTCCGGGGTAAGTTCCTTTGTTAGTAACTTTCACGGTTACGGTATATTCGTCTTTTTGGCTGTCGTAAGTAACATCAAAATCCGAATATTCAAAGGCTGTATAAGATAATCCATGCCCAAAAGGATACACAACGGCTTGATTATAATCATAATCGCCCGCGTTTTCCCTGCCTAAGATAGTGTCTTCATATCTTGTTTCGGCGTAGCGGTAGCCCACATATATACCCTCTTGATAAACAACATATCGTCTGGTGCCGCCTTGACCGCTGTATGAGAAGTTTCCAAAGTTTTTGGTCGTGGGGTTTTCATGTCGGCTGGAATACCACATATCAGGCAGTCTGCCCGAAGGGGTAACATCGCCCACAAGTATGTCCGCGACCGCGTAAAGTCCGCTTGTTCCAGTCAAACCAATCCAGAGCGCCGCGTCAACGCCATATTCGGGATTGTGCGCGAAATCTTCTTGGATCGGATTGGCTGAATTGACAAGAACGATAATCTTATCAAATGTTCCCTTATCCTTCTCGGCTTTTAGCCCTTTTAGCACGGATACTTCATTGGGAGTAAGTTTTAAATAGTCGCCGTCGGTAAGACCGCCTGTTCCCGAGCCAGTGCTCACGGGCGGCAAATCAATTGCTTCATTGCCCCAGCGACCAATGATAAATATAGCCGCGTCGCCATAATCAGAGTCAGTCTTTAGTTCCTCAGGAATAATATCCCAAGGAGCGTCATTGATTACGGCGTTAACGCCGTTGCCGCCAGGATGCGTGCGGTGATAAACGGTGTTTTGCTTATACCAATCATAAAGCGCTTCGTTGACTACTAATCCGGCGTCTTCCATAGTGTCTTTGTATGAAAGCTGCTCGTTGACATCAATATTGATTTTACCCGCGCCGCCCATACCATAGATGGGGTCAACCGAAGTAACGCTGAATAAGCTTACTTTGTTTCCTTTGCTAAGCGGTAACGCTGAGTCATCGTTTTTTAGCAATACCGAGCCCTCAGCCTCAACCGCTATACATATGTTGTTGCTGTTCGCCTTTAATTCGGCTAGGTTGTTATAAAATGTCTTATAGTATTCCGTATCGCCGTCTTCGCCTTCGCCTACGGTTACTATTTCTGTCTTATATCCACCAAAAACTTGTTCGGTAATAAGGTCTTTCATTTCTAGGCTCAGCGTTGAAGCTAGCATGACAAACCCAAATAAGATCGCGAATATATTAAATACTATTTTTGACGCTGTATATGTTTTTTTCATCATCCTTCCTCCTGTTAGCCCTCGGTCACAACAGCGACGTTGTCGCGTTTTTGGTGTCTAAGCCACGCCACAACATTGCCGCTGATAAATGTCACAAACATCAATACTAGCATAACGACAATGGCGGTAAACTCGGATGTAAAACCGTTAACAAAAAAGTCCATAACATATTGGTATCCGTATCTTATTAACAGCAATATCGCCACAAAATCAAGTCCCGCCATTACCGCCGCGCCCAGCCTTGAAAAGTTAAAAATTGAAAGCGCGATAAAAGCTACGGGCGCCGCTAAAAGCAGAGCAAAAGCTAACCATGACATATAGTCAGTTTTGGCGAATATCGCCGCATATACGATAGCCATAATGATTGACATCAAGGCTACGCCCAGAGCTATATAGAAAGCAATGGTTTTACCTTTGAAAAATCTTTTTATAAACTCCATATCATTCTCCTCAATTATCATTATTCTAATCTTCTACATGATCCACTTTGGTCATAACTACGCCAAGTTTAGCGTTGGTTTGAGCTTGTTCAAGCTTAATTACCGTCAAGGCGTTCTTGTTCTTGTTAGCAAGCGTAATAGTCATTGAAGTTCTAATGGACTCGCCCGGCTCAAGCGTAATTAGTCCTGTATTTTTAGAGGTCTCGTCCATAGTTGTGCCGCCTTGAACTTGATAAGCCGTAAACTTAAGCGTTTCGTTGCCAAGGTTTTTAAAGTAGAAGTTAAACGTATAGGTGCCGCCTGCAGCAATAGCCATCTGGTCAGTATCCGAGCTTCCGCAAATGGTGGTCAAACGGAAATATCCATCCTGCGGACCGGCATAGCTTACTTCAGCGCCAAGCTGCATGCCAAGATCGGTTTCAAATATTATGGTTTTTCTGCTATGACTTACGCCCGTAGAAGCGTTGCTTGTCTGGCTGCTTGCGGGAATTAGAAGTTGCACATCATCTTCAATAAAGAAAGGAGCTATGGTAGTATCGCCCTTAGGCATCGCGAAGTCGCTTACTTTTACGCCATTTTGATTATTAATGTTAGGATGTTTGTCATACACATCATAAGGTGTTTTTTTCCAGAACTGGCTAGTGTTGTCAACATTATACCAGCCCGCGATTGTCTTGCCTGTTTGGTTTATAAAATTGGGCAAACTTTCACCTGCCACCAATTGAATGCTTGTGATGCCGTCCTCAAATGTTACGCCGCAATCTTCGGCCAAAGATAGAGTGAAGACGCTTTTGTTTACCTTGGACATCGTCATTCCAAGAACCGCTTCTTCTTGGTCTTGGTCAAGCACAATCAAGGTCATGACATTTGCGTTATTATTGTCAAGAATTAGGTTAACAAAAGTTTTTAAATTCTCGCCGGGCTCAAGAGTAACTTTATCTACAAACTTTGTGGCTGTTTCCAAATTAACTTGGGATTGTAATTGATAAGCTGTAAAGGTTATATCTTCTTCGCCCAAATTGACAAAGTTATAATTGAAAGTATATTCGCAACCGCCCACTATGCCTCTAGCTGTTCCGGAAGGTCCGCTAACCGCCACCAAACGGAAATATCCCGTTTCAGCGCCGCTATAACGGAAGGCTGCGCCAATCTCGCCGTCAATAACCATATTGCCTATAAGCTCAACCATGGTCGGCACTTCTATGGGCTCTCCGCCTTCTTCGGGAACGACAATAACAGTATTAGTATGGTCGCCTACCCTAAATGTTCCGGGTATCAACGCTTGGACGTTTTCTTCGCCGACAAAAAACGGCGCAATTGTGAGGCCTCTATTGGGCATCTTGAAAGTTCTTAATTCTTCGTCAAAATTAGCTATGGGGCGACCTTCAACTACCCACAAATCTTGCCAAACGCCTTCTTCGTTATTAACGTTATACCAACCGGCGATTGTCTTGCCTGTAGAGTTAATTATTTCAGGCATCTCCTCGTCAGTAAGCAACCAAGCCGAATCGGTAGGCTCGCCGTCTTGACCCACAAACATTACGCCGCAATCTTCAGCAAGCTTTAGTTCATAGCGTCTATTGGGCGCGTATTCAAATGAGTAAGTTACGCCTTTTAGTTTGAACGAATAAATATATACCGTTCCGCCAGGCTCTTGGGTTTCCACCAAATCATAGCCATTTTCTGTGGAAAGCGTAGGCAATGTATAATTTTGAGAGCTGGTCTGTTCCTCGCCATCCTTATTTATATAAGTGGATGTAACGCGAAGAGTGCCTGTTTCCTCTAAGGTAGGCTCTTTGATTATTTCCCAAATTGAATCTTGATCAGGATAATAATTGTCATCCCAATCTGATATTATCGCTGCAGTGCGTATATCAATATAGTCAATATTGCCGCCGCTATCAGGTTTCAAACTCGTAAATTTTATTGTGTTTTCGCCGTTTACAATCTTAACCTTCAAGCCTGTAACCAGCTTAAAAGCCATATACTGATTATGTCCCAAAATCTCGCAATCCTCATATTTAATGGTAATGCCTGAAAGGTCAACATATCTGCCGTTGGCCCTTATATCAACTATATCTTGAAGAATAACAGTTTTATTGGGATAGCCGCTGACAAGGATATCCATCTCCGCCAAAACAGCGCTAACAGGGTTTCCATTCTCGTCTTTTAATTCGGCTAAAGGAGTATTGGCAAAATTCGCCGTAAAGGTGTATTCGCCCACGCACCCGGCCGTATTCAAATTACGGGTGGCTAGATTATTGCTAAGCCTTAAGTCAAACCCCAAATTACGATAGTCGTTAAATTGCATATCGGTATTGGTATATTTGGCATTTTCGCCTTCAAAACGATATGTGTTAGTTAAGAATTCGTCATCAAGGACTATGCCTTCAGGTTCAGGGGCTTCATAACGGGGTATGTAGTCAAAATCAAAATCAATATCCCATTTCGATCTTTGCGTTTGGTAACCGTCGCCACCAGGCAAATTAGGACCGCTAGGGGTTTCATTGCAGCCAATCATATAAAAAAGATTGGCCAGCACTAAGCATATACAGATTAGACTTCTCCCAAACTTTCTCATCCTCATTTTCCTCTTTGGTGTTTTAAAATTGTCAATTGATATTATATTAACAATTTACCTGAATAATTATATCATTTATGCCTTCGTAATTAAATTGTAATTTTTACATAAAAACATTGCAATTTTTCCATAACTTTTCCATTATTTTCCCTAAAAAATCTTTATTATTAGATTGTGATAATAATTGTGTTTTTATTGATTTTTTAATGAAATATTTGGAATAAATAAAAAAGGGCTATTTTTTAGCCCTTTAATATGTAAAGATATTATAAGATATAGCTTATTTATACAATTGCTCGTAAATTATATCGGCCAATATATCAGCGCCGTCGCATCGGCTTTGCGCCTTGGCCGCTTGGATATACGGCTCCATTAATTCAGGTTTTTGGGCGAAAGCCTCCGCCAAAGCGACCGCTTTCTTGACGCTCCTTACCCTTATCGCGCAGCCTATTGAAGTGTAATGCTCGCATATCCATTTTTCTATGGGCGTAGCGCAAAAAGTGACTATACAAGGCACGCCAAAATACGCGGGCTCGGCCAAATTGCTGGCGCCCGCCTTGCCTATGAACAGATCGCACGAGGCCGCGAACATCAGCATCTTGTCGGTAAACCCGTAAGGTTTAAAAACAATATTGTCAGGCGGCGTTATTTTTTGGAACTCTTCGTATAGTTCTTGGTTTTTTCCGCACACCGCGATAAGCGTAAGATTGAGTTTGGATTTTAACAATTCATAAACCGTGTCTTTTAACTTGCCCGCGCCGTAAGCGCCGTCGGCCAGCAAAATCGTAAAATTGTCTTCTGGGATGCCTAGCTCGCGGCGGTAAAAGTTTTTGCCTTTGTTATAGTCTTGTATTTCTTTGCGAATCAAGAAAGGAACTTCCTTTATCGCTTCGGGCTTAAATCTTCCAAAGCGCTGGGCTTTTTTTACGCCCTTGCTTCCGCTAAGCAGCATAAGGTCGCCCCTATTATCCCATTGCAAGCCTACGATAGGGTCGGGACAAAAAGTAACTATCTTTGCTTTGGATTGGCCCTTTGCCCTTAACTCGCAAGCGTAATAAAGCGTGGAAAAATGGGTGTTAAATATCAAATCGGCGTCCAAACTCTTAAGATATTGCATGGACGGCTCAAAACCGCGCTTATACCTGACTTGATGAAGAAATTTCATGCTTATTCTGGTTCTGAAAATACTCAAAAGCAAAAATTGATAAAAACTGTTAAACCAATTTCTATTATGGCCCTTCACTTCGCGGATTAACTCGTCTTCCACGAATTTCATGTTCGGGTCGTTGGCGTCTTGGAAAAAGTATGTCTTTACCACCTCAACGCGATCGCCGTATTTTTTTACGAAAGCGTCGCTTACGGCCCTCATCGGCATAATATGTCCCATTCCCGCTTCCACAAAAGGAAACACCACTCTGGGCTTTTTTTTGCTTTCCATTTTATCCCCTTGTTAAATAATTTTTGAACCTTTAATTTATTTTACTAGATAATTTAAAATAACGCAATCCTAATTTTTTTCAAATTTTTGCCTAATGTTTTAGCGCATAAAATTGTCCGCTCCTTCAAAAAAGCTTAAAAGCGGACTTTTTTTTATTTTATTATAGGTCTTTTTGTCTAGTAAAATATTTTTTGCTCCAAGTTATAAAAATAAAGTAGCCGTATTATAGTTTTTATTATGCCTTATTAACAGCTTTTTATTGTTTTACAATTATCTTGGCTTTATACTCCGCTGTATGCGGCAAACCCGCCGTCTACCGCTATTACGCTGCCCGTAACAAAGCCGCTTGCCTCATCTGACGCGAGCCATAACAGCGTGCCGATCAAATCCGAAACCTCGCCAAATCTTTTTTGGGGCGTGGCGGCTAAAATCTTTTTGGTCCTTTCGGTGGGCGCGCCGTCTTTGTCAAATAATAGCTCGCGGTTTTGATGGCTGACAAAAAATCCAGGCGCGATAGCGTTGCAGCGAATATTGCAAGGCGCAAAATGAACGGCAAGCCATTGAGTAAAGTTAGAAATGCCCGCCTTTGCCGCGCTGTATGCGGGAATTTTGGTCAAGGGTCTAAAGGCGTTCATAGAAGAAATGTTAATAATATTGCCGCCCGTTTTGACCATGTCTTGAACAAACGCTTGTGTTACTAAAAATGCCGAGGTAATATTAAGGTCAAAGACAAATCTCAAAGCGCTCTCTTCCAAATCAAAAAATGTTTTTATATTATTTTTTAAATCAGGGGTCATAAATTCGTTATCGCAAGTCGCTTTAGGGCTATTGCCGCCCGCGCCGTTGAGCAAAAGATTGACGGCGCCAAACTTCGCGTTGACTTGTTCTTTGGCTTTAGTAATATCATCTTTGTTTAGGCAATCGCATTTTACGGCTATGGCGTTTTGCCCTATTTGGTCGGCGAATTCTTTTGCGGCTTCATAGTTAATATCCAGCAAGGCGACCTTGGCGCCGCAACTTGCGAGCGCTTTTGCCATTTCGCTCATTAACACTCCGCCCGCGCCCGTTATAACAGCCGTTTTGTCTTTTAAGTCAACAACAAAAGGTAATTTCATAATCAATAAACTCTCCTAATTTACTTTTCCCAGCTTTTGTTATTGCTTGCGCTTCTTAGTATGTATGAGCGGTCTTTTTTCTTTACCCTTTTAATTACGCAAGAGTCCGTCAAGTTCCCGCTTATAACTTTTATATTATTAACCTCTTCCATTTCAATAACAAACTCAAATATATAACGCCCTTGTTGCGTCGCTATAAGCTTGTCATTATTATATAGGCTTACCTGCTCTTGATTGGTATAAACTTTGATTTTGGTCGTCTTGCCCGTGCGGTTGACAAACCGTTTTGAGCAAATATGCACGAAAGGCTCGTCCGACCAATAAGCTTTATATAGATAAAAACTGTCTTTTTTGGTCTTTCTGTCAAATGTTACCAAGCCCTTATGGTTCATGCCGGGTTCTCCGCCTTGATTCCGTCCGTCAGACCCAAAGTCAAACATATTCCATATATGGGTAGCCCATAAATAATCGCGCTTGTTGATTATGTCTATCATCTTTTCGTGATATATGGCTTGATATTCTTCGGTGTTGTCTCCCCTTATGGGCGTCTTGCTGTGTAAATTGGGCATGCCTTCTGCGCCGTATTCGGACAGGCCTATTATTTCGTTTGGGTATTTTCTATGGTAAGCGTCCAGTTTCCAGCCCGCGAGCCAAGTCCAAGGCAAATACCAGCCAAAATAAAGGTTATATGACACCAAATCGGGAATTCTATTTAATTTGTTTGATATTCGGCAAGGCATATAGCACGCTATGGCTGTCTTTCGGGTCTTGTCTATTTCATGGCACAAATTATTAAGTTCTACATGAAAATCATACCTGTCCTTGCCGGCCGGGCTTATCGTGATTTCGTTGGACAATCCCCAGCATACGATGCTGGGACGGTGATAATGCTGATAAATGAGTTCTTTCATTTGCTGAATCGCGTTATCGTTGGCTTCGCTCATATGTTTGGAAATATAAGGAATTTCTGCCCACACAACCATGCCGTATTTGTCGCACAAATCGTAAAAATAATCGTCATGCTGGTAATGGGCCAAGCGGATTGTATTCGCTCCGATTTCGCGTATCAGCTCCATGTCTTCTTCGTGATGTTCTTTTAATATGGCGTTGCCGATCTCGGGCCTGTCTTGATGACGACAAACCCCGCGCAAAGGATATTTTTGGCCGTTGAGGAAGAAGCCTTCATTTGGGTCAATATGAAAAGTTCTAAAGCCTATGTTTTTTACGATTTCGTCCTCTACAACGCCGCTATTTATTAGTTGAATTTTTATCGTATAAAGATAAGGGTCTTTTACGCCGTTCCATAAGCGAACATTTTTTATCTCTAATTTTTCGGCGCCTGAGGCGACTTCTTTGCCTTGGGCGTCGTAAATAGTCGCGGCTATTTGCCCTTCTCCGATTATATAAGGCGTTATATCCACAAGGCCGTTATTGTCTTGGACAGTAGCGTCAATCTTGGCGCCGCACGAACCAAAAAAGTCTAGGTCAAAATGGTTTTTGGAAACTATAATTATATTTACATCCCGATAAATTCCGCCGTAAAATGTAAAATCGGCTTTTTGGGGATAGACTTTGTTAGTCTTTCTGTTATCAGCGGCCACGGCGATTATGTTTTTTTCTTTGATTGCATTGGTAATATTAAATCTAAAAGTGGAATATCCGCCGTCGTGACGGCCTATATATTCGCCGTTGACATAAACTTCGGCCGACGAGTTAACGCCCTTGAATTCTATATAAACCAATTCATCGTTTTTTAACTCGGGCTTGTCCAATTCGCGCATATACCAGCAAACGCCGCGGTAATAATCGTTGCCGCCGTCTTGGCCGTCTTTTCCGTTCCAAGTATGGGGCAAATTGATTTTTTCGCCCGCCGTATGCTCAACAGCCGAGATGCCCACATCTTGTTTGATAAATTTCCAGTCATTGTTTATGTTAAAAACCTTTCTCATCTTATCCTCCTGTTTTAGCGATTAAAAAATTCCTTTACATTATTATAAGATATATCTTGCGCTATTTTTCTTAAAACGCCATAATTTTTTGTAAATTGGCCTTTTTCCGATATTTCGCCGATATAATTGCACAAAATCCGTCTAAAGTAGTCGTGGCGAACATAAGACAAAAAGCTCCTGCTGTCCGTAAGCATTCCAACGCTTGAAGACAGCAACGACATGTTGGAAACAGCCTTAAAAAATTCCATAATGCCATCTAGGTTGTCGTTAAACCACCACGCCACGCCGGGTTGGACCTTGCCCTTGATGCCGCCGCCCGCAAAATTTCCGGCAAAGGTTATTATTTTAGCGTTGTCCGCGGGGTTTAGGTTGAAAATGACAGTCTTGCCTATATTTTGTATGTTGTTAAAGACTAATTTTAGCCCGCTTAAATATTGCTTTTCTGAAATGCTGTCAAAGCCCGAATCGCAACCTAAAATATCAAACATCTTTCCATTGTTGTTGCGCATCGGCCCTAAGTGGATTTGGACGATAAGGTTGTTTTGGTAGCATTGGTCCAGCAAGAAACTCAATTTTTCAATAGTGTCGTCGTCGTTTTCGTCTATGTATTCAAGCCCGATGTCCGAGGATACGCAACCAGCCTGAATAAATCGTTCAAGCAACGGGTTAAAAATTTGCTCAATTTCGCTTAGACTCTTTTTGACCAAGCTGTCCAATCTTATTATAGGACTGATAGAAGTATTTAAATTGAGGTCTTTTACTTTTTCGTATAAGCTAAGGTCGCAATTTAGGGCATCTTCCACAATGCAGACTTTTTCCACATTGGATAATTGCAATATTTTTTGGGGGGTTAATTGTTTTTGGGCTATATTTTGGTTCGCCTTTTGGTAAATTATATTTATATTTTCCAGGAGCAATTCGTCGTCAACATCAAAATATTTGCTAAGCTCCATTTTGCTCCAATGGTATAACGGCGAGCCTATCGCGTAAACGAGCGTTTGCATATATTTTTCAAATTTTTGGCTATCAGGGGCGTCGCCCGTTATGTAATGCTCTTCAACGCCCGCCATTCGCATAAGACGCCATTTGTAATGGTCCGAACTCAGCCATAATTGGCTGATATTTTCAAAAGGCTTATTTTCCAAAATATCGCCGACGCTCAAATGACAGTGGTAGTCTATTATAGGCAAATCTTTTACATCATTGTATAACGACACGGCAGTTTGATTATACAGCAAAAAATCCTTAGTCATAAGCAATGTTTAGCTCCAAGTTAATTATCTGGCTTTTTTTTAAAAAAAACAATTATTTTATTTGCGGTATTGGGGAGGGATTTGGATAGCGTTCGCCGAAGGCGCGGCTTTGGTCTTTTCTTTTCTGCCCCATATCCTGTTATAGATTTTGTCCATTATGTTTTCTTTTTGGGTTTTTGCCGCGTCTTGAACATACTCGGCCGGCACTTGGTCTATGGTTTGCCATGTTTTCATCGCTTCTTCTTTGGGCATGCCTCCGGCTATCGCGGCTTTTCTAACGGCGTTGACAGCTTGTATTTCCCTTAGCTTTTCGCCGCTTAGTCTGTAAAAATACATGCAAATAAGAGTGACAATCCAAGCTATCATGGGCAGCAAACAAAAACAAATTATGGCAGACAGCTTGACGCCCGTATAGTCAAAATTAGTCAAGTCAAGGCCCGTGCTGGGCAACTTGCCGTTGAGGGCGGGTATTATTGAAACCGTGAACACGCTTATTAATAATGTCGCGAAGGACGATACAAGCTTGTCAATCAAAGAAAACAGCGTTCCCATAATGCCCGGCACATATCTTCCCGAACGGTATGTCTCGTAATCCGTGCAATCGGCAATCATAGGTATGCACATTTCAGAACATAAATTATAAGCGCCGTATCCGCAGCCAAAAAGCACAATCCAGATTATAGTTATTAGATTGGTTTTAAAATAAATGCTGCCGTCATCTCGCCAATGAATCAATGAAAGATGGGTAGCGCTGTTGTTAGGATCCCAGACGCTAAGCAACACAACCAATCCTATATAAAACAAAAACGCTATCGCCGTGTATTGAGTTACGGCGCGTTTTTGGCCTTTTTGGCCGGCTGTTTTTGTTCCGATAAAAAAGAAAATTGCCATAAAAACAAACGATAAGGCATACATAGGAAGATACAAACCGTTGTAACTGCCCATCATTATATAATAAACCAAGATTGCGACCGTGCCCGATGTCGCGATAGTGGATGCCAATTTATTGCATCCGGCCGAAAGGACGAGCCATAGTATTTGTTTGTTATGTTTAATTAAATCTATATAATCCCTAAATTTTGCGGGTTCGCCTTGGGCGTCAATGCCCCAATATTCGGGCCTGTCTTTTTTCCAAATGGCTATTAACGCCAATACTGTGTAAAACGCCGAAACCAAAACCACTATGGGCACCAAAATATTATAAAACTGGGGATTATATTGGGCGCCAAAACCGTTTTCGGCGTCAACAGGCTTAATAAATATAGGCAACAGGCCGTTGCCTATTAAGTTTACCAAGACAATAGAGCCTATCATGCCCAGCATGTTCCATATGACAAATTGGGAGCGCTGTTTGGGGTCGTTGGTTATGCATGTTTGTCCCGCCTTGGTGCAGGCGCATTGGCAGGTGTAGCCTAAGACCCAAACCACATAGCACAATATAAATAATGTCCAGCGCAGCCAGCTTGCTTGGATAGGCCTTATAAGGAAAAACATCGCCAAAATGGACAAAGCCATCATGATGTTGCCAACAATCATATAAGGCCTGAATTTGCCCAATTTCCCGTTGGTTTTGTCAATCATCGCGCCGACTATGGGGTCGGTTATCCCGTCAAAAATTCTCATAGCGGTTACGACCCAAGATAGCGCTATGGTAAGAGCGGCCATCGCCGCGGCGCTCAAAACGCCGCCCACAAAACTTCCGCTGAGATAATAACCGCCGTAATATGTGATAAATGTCAACAACGCGAAATAGCAATTGGTTGCCGCGTTGTTAAAGGGGAAAAGGATTATTTGATACCTTTTTCCTATGTTGGTTGATTTTGATTGTTGGTTTTGTAAAGTATTAGCTTGTTCCATATTTTCACCCTATTATTATAACCATTTATTGATTTAAATTTTTAGTCAATCATTTTAATAGTTTATCATATTGAATTATAAAGACAATTGCAAATTTTATTAAAGCAGGTTGCATTTTTTACTAAATAATATTAAAATAGGCAATGATAACTAAAAATAAGCAATAAAATAAAACACAAAAAAACAAAAGAATAAAAAAGTTACAAAAGCAAAAATGTTTAGGTATGTTTATAACGATTTGGATATCGCGCATAAATATGACCGCGTTCCAAAACCGTCCCTAGAGTATGTCAAACACTATCATGACTTTTATGAATTGTATTATTTTATAAAAGGCAAAGCTTTTTTTACGGTTGAAGAAGAAAAGCAGGTGATGAGTTTTGGGGATATTTTGCTTATCCAGCCCGGCGTGCATCACTTTATAACTTTTTTGGAAAGGGCGCCTTACGAAAGATATGTTTTGAAGTTTCAAGACGAGCTTGTGCCTGATTTTTTGAAAGATTTTTTTATTAATCGCAGCGCTTTTTATTCTTCCGTTCCTTGTATTGACCAACTTTTTAAGAAGCTGGATTCTTTGTATCGCGATTTTAATCCGATGGAATTGGAAATCCTTTTTTCCAATGTTATATCAGAAATACTCATTAGACTTAGCCACACCGAGTATAAACAAAAGGTTGTGGTAAGCGACGAGGACGAGCGCATTACAAAAATAATCCAATATGTCAATGAAAATATAAGAAAAAATATCACAATAGAAGAGCTATGCGATAAATTCCATTATTCGCAATCGCATTTATATAAAGAGTTTCAAACATATATGCGGACGCCGATTATGAAATATATACGCTCAAAAAAAATAATAGCCGCCAATCAATTAATAAGACGCGGGCATAAGCCTACCAAAGTCGCCGAAGAATTCGGTTTTTTGGAATATTCAACCTTTTATCGTTCTTTCATTGATGTCATGGGCTATCCCCCAAGCAAGACCAAAAAATAAAATAATTAAAATAATTAAATAAAGCTTTTTTAAAAAACTATATTTTTAATTAAAAGCGCGCTCTTAAAGACCGTGTTTGTCTATTTATTTGGAATATGATTATACCATTGCTTAACGGCTTATTTTAGTTATTGGTATCGTTATAATAGCCGATAAGAGCTTTTGCAAAACTATTGCCGAATTCTCTTAATTCTTGGGGCATATAAGGTTCTTGTCTATGTCCAAAATAAGGCACTTCAAAAGTAAAAGCCAGTTTCGCGCCCGATTTGCCGCAAAATCTCGAAAATGTCGGGGGCGCGCCAAGATTCCAATCTTTGCCGTGGACGATATTGTTTTTTGGCAAATATTGGATGCTGCATTTGTCTTTTTGGTTTTGTTTTTCCAAATATGAGGAAAATATCTCTTGCGCGGTATTATACGGCGCTTCCATCTGGATTAAACTCATATGGTCATGTATTCCGTAATACTTCGCAGGGCAATGCAAATCAATGCCATATAATAATGGCTTTGATTTGATAAACTCTTTCAAAAACCTTATAGTGGGATAAATCGGCTCGTCAGTATAATCACGGTTATGGTCGTGGGGTTGGCGGTCTTTGCCTTGAATATTTTTATGTTCTTTTTTTGGGCTAATCTTCTAAAAGTAGGATAATATAACCAGTATCTGCAAAACAAACGCTATTATAATCCGCCTGCGCGTTAAGGCTGCTTATGACGCTGAAATTTTTGGCTGTTATTTGCATTGATTTTTTCGCGCCTTTGCAATTTATACAAACAAGCATTTTTTGGGTTTGGCTCTTTCTTGAGTAAACCAATATATCGTCCTCATAGCCGGACAAAAACTCTATTTCGCTGTCAGCCCATAACGCTGAATATGTTTTTCTTATGTTTATTAATTCTTTTGTGTAGTTTAAAATGCTGCCGCCGCATTTTTCTTGACGCTCCACCGTATATCTGTCGTCGTCGTGGACGGGAAGATAGATTTGGTCGGCGCGCGAGAAGCCTTTATTTTTTGTCGTGTCCCATTGCATAGGCGTGCGGCTGCCCGTGCGGTCATATCCGCCGTCCTTTGACAAGCCTTCTATATAGCGCATGCCTATCTCATCGCCGTAGTAAATAAAAGGGACTGATTTGATAGTCAACACAAAGGCCATTGCCGCAATTATCTCCTCGTCCGTCCTTCCGATGCTTATTCTGCTCAAGTCATGATTTCCCGACGGGATGCTTAGATAGCCTTTTCCGTTTAAAGCGCTTATATAGCTCAAATATTCGCTAGCGAAAGGCTCAAAAGACGCCGAGCTGTTTTTCCTGAAATAGCTTTGCCCTTGGTAAGGCCCGTAGGCTTTGACATCTTTTTCGTATCTGAACAGGCTGTTGTATCCCTGCCCTCTGATATGAATCATAAAATCTATGTCAAACTTGCCTTTTGCCACGGCAACGGGCGGATTGCACCACTCTGAAACAAATATAGCGTCGGGATACTTTTGCTCAATGCGCGTTATTAATTTGTCCCAAAGCCAAGCGTTAGCTTCGCCGTTGTCGTCGCCTTTTATAAGCGAGTCCGCCATATCCACTCTAAACCCGTCCGCGCCCTTGCCCAGCCAAAATTCCATTATGTCTATAACCAAATCGTGCATTTTTTCAAAGCTTTTGTCCAAATAGTGCTTTTGCCAAGGCTTTTGCGGGTTGACAAAGCCAAAATTTAAAGCCGGCTGGAAGGCGAAAAAGTTTGTTATATAATTGCCGTCGCGCTCGGCCGTTCCGTTTACCATTTTATAATCCAAACGGTTTTCCCATACGCAATCCGTCCATATGTAATAGTCCGAATACTCGTTTTTTTCTTTTTTGGACGACTGGATAAACCATTCGCATTGGTCGGAAGTGTGGCCTACGATCAAGTCCAATATGACTTTTATGCCCATTTGGCGCGCGGCCTCAAACAATCTAACCAAATCCTCGTTGGTTCCAAACCTAGGGTCAACCTTATAATAATCAATCACATCATAGCCGCCGTCCCTGAAAGCCGACTTAAAACAAGGGTTAAGCCATATTCCGTTGCATCCGAGTTTTTGGACATAATCCAATTTTTGAATAATTCCGTTTATGTCGCCTATGCCGTCGCCATTGCTGTCATAAAAGCTGGTGGGGTAAATTTGATAAAAAACCGCGTTTTTTAGCCATTCCTTTTTTTGCAATCTAGCCATGTATAATGATATCTCCTTTAATAATGTCCCATTATTGCGAATTCTTTTTTTTCCTAAGTATCCTCTTCGCGATTACGCTACTAAATATCTTCCTCCTCAACGCCTGTGGTTGAGTATCTTTTTATCAGCTTATGTTTTAGGATAATTGTTTTGTTTTTTGTTTGGGATTTTTTTAACTTGGCATACAAAAGTCTAAATGCTTCCGCCCCTAACTCTTCCCTGGGCTGCATAATGGTCGTAAGGGAAGGGTTGTTCATCTTGGCGTATGTCAAGTTGTCAAAACCGCAAACAGCCACATCTTGAGGAATTTTAAGTCCCGCCCTTAAGAATACTTTTATAACCCCAAAAGCTATTTGGTCGGTTACCGCAAAGATAGCGTCAGGTTTTAGGTTGGAGCCCAAGATTTGCTTGGCCGCCCTTAAGCCGTCCTCATAATCGTAATACTCGTTATCAAAAATCAATTCGGGTATAATTTCAAGTCCCGCCTCTTGCAAGGCGCGCATATAACCTTGTTTTCGCAAATGGCTGGAAGTAAAGTTGCCCCCGATAAAAGCTATTTTTTTCTTGCCTATCTCTATCAAGTGGCTCACGGCGTCATAACCGGCTTGCTCGTTGTCTATATCAACTTGGCTGCAATTAAAGTTATTTGACTCGCAACACACAACAGCCGGTATATCGTCAAAATTGGGGACAACCTCGGGCTTGCCGGGCGAAATCAAAATAATCCCGTCCGCCAGCTTTTTTCTAACGGAATCCATAAAATTTTTGTATCTTTTGTATTCGTTATAAGTTTCGCAAATCATTATGCTTATTCCGGTCTTTATGGATTCTTTTTCTATGCTTTGGACTATCTTGGAATAAAACGAGTTGTTAATTGACGGCAACAAGACATACACGACATTACTGGCAAGCTGGCGCAAATTCCTGCCCAAAAGGTTGGGCACATAACCCATTTCCTTTATGGCAGCCAAAATCTTTTCGCGTGTTTTTGGGGCGACATTGGAGTCGCCGTTTATTACCCGCGAAACGGTCGCCACGGAATAATTGGTCTTTTTTGCGACATCTTTAATGGTCATTATGTTTTGCGCCCTTTATGTAATCGTTTACATTATATCATAAATTTTTTTATTTGTAAATATAAATTCTAAATATTTTTATGTTTTTCCCAATCTTTTGGCGGCTTCTTTGCCGGCCGCCTCGCCCGTCGCCAAACACGCGGGCATGGCGCGGATGCTGCCCTGGACATACTCATCGGCGCTGATTATGCGTCCCGCGACCAAAAGGTCCTGAAAGCCTTTGGGAATAAGACATCGCAAAGGTATTTCGTAATATTCGCCTCTTTGGTAGTTTTTAAAATAGTCGTTATTATTTTGGTTTTGTTTTAAATATAACTCGTTAAGCTCTTTGGAATGCACGTCCAAAAAGTAGTCGTTTTTGGCTATGGCGTCTTGGAATTTTCGCCTGTTGATATAGTCGTCCAAACTAAGAACATATTCGCCCATGACGCGATAGCTCTCCCTTATGCCCAACGCGGCGGCTGTGGAAATAATTACCGCGTTGTCAAAGGCTTTTGTATATTTTTTTAGGGCCGATAGATATTCTTGGGCCATTTTTCTGCCTAGAATAAGGCCTTGGCTGACTGAGAACCCGTCGTTGACATCAATATTTTCTATATAGCCGGCGTTAAAAGCCACAACGCCGCGCGCGATTTGTTTGCTGCAAAAATGCGCGCTCTTAATATTGGGGAAGTTATCGTCTTTTATAATCTTGTAAATCGGGCTTTGGGGATTGTTGGCGTGCAAATAAGCTTCGTCATATAGCCTGTCGTCCACATTGGCTAGGACAAAACATAATGTGGACGGCTGTTTATGTTTGCTTTCCAACAACCTTGCGCCTAATAACCTGGACAGCAAGGCGTTGCCCGTGAAATCAATCAGTATCCTCGCGCCAAACTTGACAAACCCCTCGCCCGTCCATACGGCAACTTCTCTATCGCCTATTCCGCCTTTAGCGTCCGTTAGGCTGGAACAAAGCAAAATTTGGCAGCCCGCGTCTTGAAGCTTTTTTTCATAAATTACTTTTAAGTTTTCATGGTTAATGGGCGCCCATTCTTCCTTGTCGCCGTATTCTATTGTCAACGCGTTGAAGCTTGCCTCGTAGATTTCCAATATCAAGGGCGAATATAATTCTTTATGGACCGGGCACCATGACGGCACAAGCCCCGCCGCGCCCATTCCGCCAAGGCAGCTGTTTCTTTCTATAATAAGCGTCTTAAGGCCGCTTCTTGCCGCCGCCAAAGCCGCGGCGCATCCCGCCGGCCCGCCGCCCGCGACTATCACATCAAAACTGTTTTTCATAAAATCTCCCGCGGTCGTATGATTTTGGCGATATTTTTGGCCTTTAGGTATTCGTTATTTTGGGCGTTTTCTTGCGTTATAAAACATACAAAGTCTTCGCCCTGTTCTTTTAGCTTAAAAAACTTATCCCCAAAATACCAGCCGAAATTTTTATTGGATTGCTTAAAGCTGTCGTCAAGCAATATCGCCGTTTTGCTTGGCTGTCCGTTTTTTGTGTTTTTGTACAATGATATCGCTTTTTGATAGGCTCTGCCCGCGGGCTTTAACTTGTTTTGGACAGTAAACAAGCCAAGCCCGTATTCAAGCTCGTCAAAAACCTCGTATTTTTTGTCTATATCGTGGGAACACCAAAAAGTAATACGGTCAACCTGAGGGCAGCGCAATGTGTTTTTTATAAACCTTAAAACAAATTCCTCAATATCTTGACCTTGGGCTAGCCACAGTTTTGAAATGCCGAATTCTTGGATATTTATCTTTTTATCAAGTTCAGGCGAATACGCCTCGGCTAAAAATGCGCAAAATTCGCCCAAATGCAAAGATTGCTTGGAAAACGCCCCGCCTTGATATCTTGTCGCGCCCGTAAATTCTATCCATGTATGCAACGCCGTCGCAGTTCCGAAAGAAGCTAGGTTTCTTCGTAAAAAAAACTTATCCTCAAACCACGGCTGGTGGTCGCAGCCTATAACCACGCTTTTGTTTTGGTAATGCTCGCTGCAAAAAGATTGGATAACCTTAAGCCAATCGTCCCCTTCCTCTTGCGAAAAATTGCTTTTGGGCGCGTTATAGTAAGCATACATATTTATCTCGTTGCCGATGTCCAGCCCGTAAAACGCGGGATGCCGGCAAAAGGCCGATAATTGTTTTAGAAAAAACAGTTCGCCTTTTATTGTTTGGCCGTTAGTAAATATATTGCCTTTTTGGGCGTATTTCGGCAAAAACCAAAGCCCGCTTAGCCAACCCGTCAAAGCCGCCAGTTCTATTTCAAGCCCAATCTCTTGGGCAAGGTCCAATACCTTTTCAAGCCTTTCCATATATATAGTATTTACCTTATAGGGCTCGGGCTGGAACAAATCCCAGCGTAATTGAAGCCTTAAATGCCGTATGCCTATCTCTTTGAGCGCGCTAAAATCGTCCTTGTAACTTTCCGTGTCTTGTCCCCATTCAAAATACCAATCGGAAGAAGGAACATAATTTGCCCCAAAACTTATTTCTTTCATTTTGCCGTCCCTAAGAATATGTTCGTAACATAAGAGAGCGCTCTTTCTTTGTCTTTTAAGCCCAAAAGCGCTTTTACCCTGCGCCCGTAAAACCTTGGTATTGTGTAGCCATTTTTGGTACCTATGATTTTTATGTCAGCCTTAATAAAATTTTCGGCGTCCATCAAATACAATATCGGCAAAATATCATACAAAATTCCGCTTGAGGCGTCTTTGTCATACTTAATCGCGCCGCCTATATAATTTTGGTGCCATTCTTGGTAATAATCAAGCACAGTCTTGATAACTATATTGGAAGAATTTTTTAGCGCCGCGAAATACTCCCCGTCTATTATAAAATCGCGGCAAACATCCAAAGGCGCCAAAACTATTTCAAACCCCGACTTCAAAACGGTTTGAAACGCCTTGGGCGCGCATCGTATATTATACTCTGCGCATGGAGCGCTTTGGTTGATATAGCCTTGATAAACGCTCCCGCCCATTATGATAATGCGGCATTGGTCTTTTAGGTCTTTGTATTGGGCAACGAATCGGGCTATGTTTTCAAGCGGACCTAGCGCTATTATGTTTTGGACGCCTTTTTTGACCTGCTCGGCTATGCAAGCGGGCGCGTCTTGTAACGCGTCTGGTTTTAAGTCTTTAACGCGCCCGTAATGCGGCTTGCTGTCGTTGCGCTTTAATTCTATTCCTTTGGCCAAGGCGGTATTTTGATTACCTGTCTTGGTCAAAAAATCATAAGCCACTCTTACTTTATATTCTATATCGGCGTAACAAACGGACACCAGCCTGATGTCAAACATATCCGAGGCGATAGCAAGCCCCAGCGCCCAAATATCGTCAATATCGTCGCCTATGTCGGTGTCAATTACTATCGGGATTTTGGTTTTCATTTGTTTGCTTCCTTATTAAATAAGTTTTTGTCGTCTTGGATATTTAGCTTAGCGTATTTATACAACAATCTCGTGTCGGCGTTTGCGCCTTTTAGATATTTATAGACCATAACGCCTTTGGCCTTAGGGATTATGCCTGTTTTACTCTGCGGCGAGGTATAGAGCCCGAAAGTCTTTTCCATGCCGGGCCCCTTCTCCCAGTCCAAAAGCCTGAAAATATGCACCGTTTCAACATAAGGCAATCTTTGCTTGATCGCTTCCAAATCGCCTATCAAACATCCCGCCTGCCTGACGTCCGAATCCCGCCTCGGCAACCCAAACTTGACCAAGTCGTCGTCATAATATCCGTATTCGGTAATAAATACCTTAATGCCGTCGTCTTGATGTTTTTTGGCTACATTATATATATAATCGCATGTTTCAACCAAATAATCCGAATCGCCGCTAAAATTATAGGGATGCCACGATAAAATGTCAAAATAGCTTCTCAAATTAGCATCCGGCGTTCTGCCCGTGGGATATTTGCCGCTTAAGATGTTGACATAAATCCTGTCTATAAAATCCGCCGCGACAAACCGATCACCCGCCGGCGACGGCATCACGACCAGCGCTTGAGGGTTGGCGGTCTTTATTCCAAGCGCGCAATAATAGCACAAGTCCGTGACAAGCTGCGCTTTTTCGTCAACAGTAAAGGTCGTTTCGGGCGTAGCGTTGTTTTCGTCATAACCCAATTTGGCGACAAATCTATCCACATTGACTTCGTTGCCTACTTCCCAAAATTTGATTTCGGGAAAAGTTTTGGCTATCAACTCATAGCTTTGCGCCTGCAATTCCATGAAGGGAATATAAAATTTGCTGCCGTAAGAGGGAAAGGTGTTTTCGGCGGGGCTGTCGGCAAAGTTTTTTGGATATAGGTATCTGTGGCTCATAGCCGTAAGATGGGTAACTCCCCCCTTGATTAATTGCCCAATCAATTCCTTATACATCGCGATTTTGTCAGGTCTTAAAACGGGTTTGCCGCAATCGTCCAAAGTTAGCAAATCGCTGTTGTGCATCCAAAGCCGCATGGACTTAAAGCCCGTTTTAATTACCAAATCCACGGTTTGTTTAGGATCAACCGCGGGGTCAACCGCGCCCTCAAAGATTTCGCATACGCCAAAATAAAATTCCCTGTAGTTTTTCATTTGTTTTTCTCTCCCTTTTTTATCTTAGGTATATCATAAGATTGTTATTATTTTTATTTTATCAGCGCTTTTTTTGGGAATTTTATATAAAATGTAATCGTTTACATTGGATTATACCATATCGCCGCCATAAAAACAATGGATTTGAAGATGTTGTTTTTTTATTTTTTTAACTATCCTGCAATGCTTGCGTTTTGTATGGTTGTTTGGTTTAAGCGCCCCTGCCCTGATAGTTGGGTTATTTTTTAAGTTATATTTTTCGCGGTTTTTTAAAGTTATAAGAAAAATAACTTTTAAAAAGAGCGCAATATTTGGATTTTTATTAGGTTTTATTAAAAAATGAACTTAAGGCTTATGATAATTTTTATACAAAAATTGACTTTGCAAATGATTTAATATACTATGGGTATATTAAGAATATATATAAGGGGTTTTAGCTATGTTAGAAGTAAAGAATATCACCAGAATTTATAAGCCCAAAAAGGGCGTGCCTGTAAAGGCGTTGGACAATGTAAGCCTCAAATTCCCCGAAAAAGGAATGGTCTTTATTCTTGGAAAATCTGGCAGCGGAAAATCCCCCCTTCTTAATGTAATGGGCGGACTTGATAGATGCGATTCTGGCGAGATAATAATCAAAGGGAAATCCAGCAAAGACTTTACCCAAAACGATTTTGACAGCTACCGCAATACATATTTGGGTTTTATTTTTCAAGAATTTAATATCTTAAACGAGTTTACCGTAGGGGCGAATATAGGGCTTGCTTTGGAACTTCAGGGCAAAAAAGCGACTAACGAAGAAATTAACAGGATTTTGGAAGAGGTTGACCTTGTCGGCTATGGCGACAGAAGGCCTACTGAATTATCCGGCGGACAAAAGCAGCGCGTGGCTATAGCAAGAGCCCTTGTCAAAAACCCCGAGATCATCCTAGCGGACGAGCCCACGGGCTCGTTAGACAGCAAGACCGGCATACAAGTTTTTGAGACATTAAAAAAGCTGTCTAAAGACAAGCTGGTTATTGTCGTAACGCATGACAGGGAATACGCCGAGTTTTACGGCGACAGGGTCATAGAGTTCAAAGACGGCAAAGTCATAAGCGACATAGAAAAATATTTGGCCCCGAGCTTTAGAAAAAACCCGTTTATAAGCATTGTGGACGATAAGATTATCTCGGTCAAAAAAGGCTACCAACTAACCGCCGAAGACGTGGCGCTTATCAATAATTATATCAGAAACCATAACGCCATAATATCAATAGACGACCGAGCCAACGAGGACCTTAAAAAATTCGCGAGAATTGACTCAGAAGGCAACAAGGAAGCCTTTAAAGACACCGACGAGAGCAAGATTCATATCAGCAAGGACAAGTCTTTTAGGCTGATCAAAAGCCGCCTGCCTTGGAAAAACTCTTTTAAAATCGGCGCGAGCGGGCTTAAGTCCAAGCCGTTTAGGTTGGTTTTGACCATATTATTGTCCGTCGTCGCTTTTACAATGGCGGGGCTTACGGACACAATGGGTTCTTATGACAAATATGCGGCGACGACCAGGTCTTTTATTGACAGCAAGATTGACACCTATGTTTTGCAAAAACAAAAAACCATATACGAAGAAGAATATGATTATAATTACTCTATTGACCTATTTGCGCAAGATGAAGATATTCAGCTACTAAACGACAAAACAGGACTAAAATTCAAAGGTTTATACAAGCCGCAAAACTTATATCTTGATTTTATTAATTACGCTAATGATAAATCCCAAATATCAGGTTTATATGGGGGGGCTTTTGGCGAAATATCTTTGAGCGGTTTTTATGAAATAACTCAAGATGATGTAAATGATCTTAGTTATACTTATACAGGGACATTGCCCGATAATCATAACGAAATAGCCATAAGTCAATATGTTTTCAACTTATTCAAAACTTGCGGATATAATAATAATCGCGGTTTGATTATAAAAGCCGAGGAAATTACCAGCATAGAAAGTTTTTTAAATAAAAACCCAATGTTATCTTTTGGAGATATGGACTTTATCATTACAGCGGTTATTGATACAAAATTTGATTTTGAGCGTTTTGAATTATTGAACAATTTTGATACGATAGACATTTCTTATTATATAAAGCTTGAAGAGTTACGGCAAACCGTTATGTATGGTTACCACGGTATGATTTTTACTTGCGAAGATTTCGCCGAACATATAATGGGAACCAAAAATATCGGCCTGGAATTATATAACGCGCATATAGAATTTGAATTGGAAACTGAAGAAAGTAATAAACTTGCCGTAAGAAGCGCTTTAAAATACGACGATGTGCCGGAAGACAACAAAATATTCTTTGACGGAAATAAAACCAAACTGCAGCCAAACCAAATCATTATCCCCGCCACAATCTATTCAGATTGGTTAAGGAATGAAATGGAAAGAAAATATCAAGCAGACGACGCTCCTCAATGGTATAAAGATTATGAAGAAG
>JAAZDJ010000024.1 GCA_012512255.1 Clostridiales bacterium
TAAAAAGCCTTCTTAAAAAAAGAAGGCTTTTTTGATTTTATTGGTTTAAAAAAAGACGTCTTACGACGCCTTTTTTAAAATTTTTAACCGCCTGGGTAATAAGTATTAATGTAATTAATAATCTCGTCTATGGTGTAATCTTCAATCATACTGTGCGGTTGGTTTTGAATCAATCCTTTTTCATGTAAATCTTTCATAGTCGTTTCTTTAATTATTCTTTCCATCTCGGGGGGCACATTATCAAGCGGCGTATCGGGATTAATAAGGCTTAATATGCCCTTATCGTCATCGGGGTCATCAGGGGGCGGATACAAGTCGCCGAAAGTAAATGTGTTAATGGCGTTTTCAATCTGGGTAATTTTCCAATACTCGCCGCTGCCTTGGGTTGTTTCGCTTCTTAATTTTTGGATAATCTTGCCGGTAACGGACTCAGGATTGGCAGGCTCTTCCAAAACATCAGCAAATGTCAAGTTCTCAAACACTTCGGTAAGTTTTTGGGATAGCTGGTTTATCTTAGCGTCTGTTTCCCAAATCTTGAACAAGATATTATTTGCCATGCCTGAGCCTTGAGGCTCTTGTATAATATCTTGGATAGAAAGATTCGCTGGCAAGGCTTTGAGCAAGCCGTTAATTTCGCTTAAGGTATATGCGACTTGTTGGCCTTCGCCGTCGTCATGAGTTAATGTTCTGATTTTGTTAATAATATTGGTTGTCACAAAATCATCCCCGGTTTCGGGCTCGTCAATTATTTCATAGACATAGGTGGAACTTAAGGTTTGGGGAATCTTTTGGGACAGCTCGGTTACTTTGAAGTTGCCGTCATATATTTTTTGCATTATGGTTTTGGAAATTTTGTCCATTCCTTCGTCGTCCGAAGGGTCGGTTAAAACATCTTGCATGGTAAGGGCTGAAGGCAATTCGTTCATAAGGTCGTTAATCTCGCTTAGCCTATACCAATCGGATTCGCCCTCGGGTTCTTGCGAGGGGTCTTGAACCGTGCCGTCTTTTTTTAAGAAGCGTATTTTGTTGATTATGTTTTGGGTAATAGGGTCTGATTCGGGCTTGGGCGGGTCTATGATGCTATGGATATAGAGATTGTTTATCTCGTCGCCCAGCTGTTTTAAGGGCGTACTGTCTTCTACCTCTAAAATTTCGGGCAAAGAAACGCCAAAAACATCCCTTAAATCGCCCGCAGTCAAAGAATCGGGATAAGAGCCAATGCCGTTGGTTTCGCCTTTTATTGTATAAGCCCGCAAATCCCAAAGCAAAGCCTCGGCGCCTTCGGGCAATTCGCCTTGATAGTCTTCGGGATAATTGACAAAATCGTTATAAGGTTCGCCCAAAATCTCGCCTATCTTAACTTCTTTTAGGAGATTGTCCGACATATTATCAATCGTATAGCTTCTTACGGCCCAAAGCAAAGAATCCGCGCCTTCAGGCAAAGCGCCTTCATAGTCTTCGGGGTAATTGTCAAAATCGCTGTAAGGGTTGCCTAGTATATTGCCAATTTTAATTTCTTTGATTACATTGTCCGACAAGCCGTTGATAGTGTATCCTCTAATCGCCCACATGAGTGAATCAGCGCCCTCGGGGACAACGGGACTTGAGTTTTCAAAGTCGTCGTAAGGCGGGCCCAAAAGACTGCCTATCTTTACTTCTTCTTGGAGTTTGCTTGACATATTGGCAAAGGTATAATTCCTAAGCGTCCAAAAAAGCGGCGAGGTTCCCTCGGGCGCCGACCCTTGGTATGTTTCAGGGTATGTTTCATAGTCGTTATACGGCGCGCCTAAGATATAGGCGACTTTGAGGTTTTGTACCGCCGCGCCTAAAGAACCAGCGATTTGGTTAATTTTGACATCGCCTAATGCTTCGGTCAAAAATGATATTTGAGGGGGATATTTTATTCCATACTCTTGGGAAAGCTCTAAAAAGGTTTTGTTAGGTATCGCGGCAACGCTTGCTATTATTTGCTCTATGGACATGTCTTTTAAGACTGAATTTTGCTCTAAGAATGCGTCTAAAAAAGCCAAATCTTGTTTGGTTAGCTGTTCTATTTTGTTTACGGACAGGTTTTTATATCCCCAAAACCCTAAACCGATTATGCCGCCGATAGTCGCGGCTATTCCTATTACAATCCCAAAAATGAACGCCGCAATTTTGGCCAACCAATTTTTCATGATACGCTCCTTTCATTAATCTTTTTTTAAAGATTAATGCCGTTTTTCTTATGTTTTTTTGTCTTCAATATAATTATATAATAAAAATGTGTTTTAGAAAAGATGCAAATTTTTATACTAACCAAATAAATCAATGAACTTTTATAAAAAGATCCATAAAAAAGCGCCCTTTTGGGGCGAGCGCTTATCCAATTATTCGGTTTTATATTCTTTTTTTCTGTTTAATACAAATATCAAAACAACGCCGCCTATTGCCATAAGAATTGACCAAAATTGGGAGGGCGAAAGGACGTTAAAGAAAAACGCGCCCCTGTCATCGCCTCTAAAAAATTCTATTACAAACCGCCCTACGCCGTAGCTTATGGGGTAAATATAAATAGTCTGATTTTTGAACTTAAGACAGGCCAAAAATATCGCTAGTAATAGCGCCGCTTCGTATAGTTGAGTCGGGTGCCTATGGCCAATATCAGGAAAATTTACGCCCAAGAACGAGTCCGTCAATTTGCCGTAACAGCATCCCGCCAAAAAACAGCCTATTCTTCCAAAAAAGTGCGCAACCACTATGCTAATCAGCAAAAAATTGGCGCAAACCCGCAAATATTTTTTTTCTTCCTCGTCCGCCATAAACGCAAACAATAAAAAGAAAGCGCCAATTCCGCCGATAAGCCCGCCTATAAATGTCATTCCGCCAAACTCAAATTTGCCCGTTTTAAGGAAGTCGTAAATTGACTGGAACAAAACCGCGCTCAAAAAACCTGCGATTGCCGCCAATAAAGCTATTTGCATATATTTTCTATATACGAAATCGGGCAGTTTGTTGGCTTTGGCCAAATATGCAAACATCGCCATTGCCGCGATAAGCCCGATTATTATCATGACCGTATACATGTCAATTGAAATAAAACCCAAATCCAATTCCGGAAACATTTTTTTCCCCTAAAAAATATGCGGTCTATTTAATGGCTTTTTTAAACGCAAGCTTTTGGTTGACCATTAAAAATTTTGTTTTAAATAGCTTGAATGTTTCTAGGACAGTAACAGTCTTATCTGCCAAACTTACTATCATTGATTCTATATATTTAGGCGGTATTACGGTAAGAGGCCACATATGCCTTAGAATAATATCTTTTTCTTTTTGGGTAATATCAAAATATTTTTGGGCGTTTTGAAGGGCTATTTTGGGATGTTTAAACCCGTGCCATCTAAACCCCTTGTTTTTGTCATGCCAATCATACAAAAAGAAATCGTGCAGCATCGCGCCCCTTATCAATGAGAAATAATCTATCTTAAAAGGAAGACCAAGCGCCGCGATATAGCTATAATACGCCACGGCGATGCTATGCTGCAAACAAGTCACTTTGCCGTGTTGAATAAAGTTATCCATTTTGAGCACTTGGGGATGCGTCAAAATTTGGTTAATATTGCCCAAAAAATATGTCATTTGTCGTTTGTCTAAATTCATGTAAAAATTTCCTAAAAAAGATTATAGATTAATGTTAATGTATGGCTTGGGTTTTGTCAATATTATATACAAAACAAAATATGTTAAACCTAAAATATTTTTAAAAAAGCCTTAAAAAAAATTTTGAAAAATAAAATAAAAAAATATTATATTATAAAATAACGCAAAGCGTTTTTAAAAAGGTAAAAATAAAAAAATACTATGCGACTAGCATAGTATTTTTTGGTCGGAGTGACTGGATTTGAACCAGCGACCTCTTGGTCCCGAACCAAGCGTGCTACCATCTGCACCACACCCCGATAATTACGGGCAAATATTATA
>JAAZDJ010000025.1 GCA_012512255.1 Clostridiales bacterium
GCGCCTACTACCGCGCCCACCTTGGAATAGCCGTATTTGCCTATTAAGCCTTGCCCTAGATCGCTAATAAGCTGGCCCATATGCTGATAAAAAGGCTTGCCTGAGGCAAGTTCTTGGTCTTGCAACTCGGCGCTTGAAGGGTTGGAAGTTTTGACTAGCACAAAAATGCCTTTGTCGTATTTTTGGCAATCATCTATAAAAGGTTTTAGCCCGTCCGAGCCCAAATATCCGTTAACCGTAATAAAATCGGCCTCAAAGCCTATAAACCTTTTGCCCTTAATCTCAACGCCGCTAAAATACGCTCTTGAATAAGCCGAAGCCGTAGAGCCTATGTCGTTTCGCTTGACATCGGCGATTGTAATCATGCCTTTTTGCTTCGCATAAGACAAAGTATCATAAAACGCCTTCATCCCCGCCGCGCCCAATTGTTCGTAATAAGCGACCTGAACTTTTACAGCGGGCACTATCTCAAAAACAGCGTCTATAATATTTTGGTTAAATTCCGTTATAGCGGCGGCCGCCTGTTCTAAAGAATTGATTTTGTCCAGCTTTTCTTCGGGCAAATAACTTATATCCGTGTCAAGCCCGATAACCGAGGGGTTATCTGTCGCTTTGATTTTTTCTATTAATTTGTCAATCATTGCGCTCTCTCCAAAATCTTGTCATAGGCATAAACAATATTGCCTTCCACTATGGTCATTATCGCCTTTCCTTTGAGTTTCCAGCCGTTAAACAAGCTGTTTTGGGCTTTGGAAAAGGTCTTTTTGGCGTCAAAGATATATTCTATATTGGGGTCAATAACCGTAATATCGGCGATATTTCCTATTTTGAGTTCTCCCACATCTTTTAGCTTCAAAATTTTGGCCGGATTAGCGCTCATAAACCTTGCCAAATCGGTCCAATCAAAGCCTTTTTCTAACAGGCGGGTATTAAGGCCTACCGCGCTTTCCAGCCCGATTGTGCCAAAGGCGGCGTTGGCAAATTCCACATTCTTTTCGTCCAAATGATGCGGCGCATGGTCGGTCGCAAGCGCATCAATTACGCCGTCTTTTAGGCCTTGAATAAGCGCCTCGTTATCCAAATTTTCTCTCAAAGGGGGATTGATTTTGGCGAATGTGTTGAAGTTTAGAATTTCTTTGTCCGTGGCGAATAAATATTGCGGGCAAGTCTCGGCCGTAATTTGAGCGCCTTGGCTTTTGAAATATCTTATTAGTTCCACAGCGCCTTTTGTGCTGACATGAGCGATATGCAGCCGCGCGTTAAGCGATTGGGCAATTATTATATCCCGAGCCGTGCCCGCGTCTTCTGCGGCTCTTGGTATGCCTTTTAAGCCTATAATGCTGGCGCTCTCGCCCTCATGGACATAACCGCCGTCGCTTAGGCTTGTGTCTTCGCAGTGCGAAATAATTAGCCCGTCAAAATCTCGTACATACTCAAGCGCCAATCTTAACATGCGCGCTGTGGATATGGGATTGCCGTCGTCGCTAAAGGCGACCGCGCCGCTGTCGTACATCAATCTCATCTCGGCCAATGTTTGACCCTTTTGGCCCTTGGTAACGGCGCCGATGGGCAAAACTTTGCAAAGCCCGCATTCTTTGGCTTTGTAATTTACATATGAAATTAAGGCCGGATTGTCCAATACGGGATCGGTATTGGGCATGCACGCGATCGCAGTAAAACCGCCAGCCACGGCAGACCTAGACCCGCTTGTTATATCTTCTTTATACTCTAAACCCGGCTCCCTTAGATGCGTGTGTATGTCAATCAAGCCCGGCAAGACCATTTTGCCGCTTAAATCGTGTTCTTGGTCCGCTCTATCAGAGTATTTTTCGCCAATATAAACAATGCGGTTATTCTCAAAAACCAAATCGCTGCGGATGATTTTGTCCTTTAATACTATGTTGCCGTTTTTTAATAATGTTTTCATTATTTTTTACCTTAAACTATTATATCAAAAGTTTATTGATTTTACCTATTATCTAAAGAGGCATGACCTTAGGGCTTTTGGGCTGAGCAATAAACCCGTCCAGCCTGTCCGTAAGATATGCCATAACGGACATCCTTACCGCCACGCCGTTGATTACCTGCTTGTTTATATATGAAAATTCGCCGTCCTTTACCTTGGATTCCATTTCAACGCCTCTATTGACGGGTCCTGGATGCATTACCAAAACATCTTTTTTAGCAATCTTTAATAAATCTTGGTCTATGCCGTAGTACCTGTGGTATTCCCTTATGCTCGGAAACATCCCCTTGTCCTGCCGCTCCAATTGCAGCCTTAAACCCATAATGGCGTCGGCTTGGTCCGAGGCCTCTTCTTTGGTCTTGGCGACTGCGACGGGAAAGTTTTCTATGTTGGCGGGCATTAAGGTCGCTGGCCCGCATACTACGACTTTGGCTCCCATAGCCGTAAGTCCCCAAATATTGCTTCGCGCCACCCTAGAATGTTTTATGTCGCCTATGATAGCGATTTTTTTGCCGACAAAACCGCCCCATTTTTCTCTCATGGTCATCATATCCAAAAGCGCTTGGGTGGGATGCTCGTTGAGCCCGTCGCCCGCGTTAATTACAGAAGCTTTGACATTTTGCGCCAAAAGTTTAGGAGCGCCCGAATAAAAATGCCTTATCACCAATATGTCGGCTTGCATATTATCCAAAGTCTTGCCCGTGTCAATAAGGTTTTCGCCCTTTTTTACCGAAGAAGAATTTACTGACAGTTTTATTAAATTTGCGCTTAAAATTTTGGCCGCTTGGTCAAAGCTTGAGCTTGTGCGAGTGCTTGGCTCGTAAAACATTAAAAAAACAGACTTCCCGTTAAGTAGAGAAATCTTTTTTTGCCCGCTTAATAAAACTTTTTTCATCTTAGAGGCGCCGTCCAAGATTTTGGTTATAAATTCGGCCGAGGCGCCCTTTAATCCTATCAAATCCTTTTTATCCATACTTTTCAATATCTTTTTCTGTTTTTTTGGTATCTTTAGATTGTTCAATAAGTCGTGGAGTTATTCTTAATCCGTTTACTTTGCGCTGTCTGATAAGTTTTTTGGTCATGTTTTTGTGCCTAAAGTTCATTGTAAAAAAAACCGCTCCTAAATTTTTTGGCTTATATATAAAAAAAAGGTGCAAAAGCTGTCATTTTTGCACCTTGTTTTCCCTTTTTATAAAGCCGTTGCTATCAAAAAAGATTAAGCAAAATTTATACGCAATATGCATTGTTGTTACTCCGCCTCTTTTTATTAAATATAGCATTTTTTGCTAGTTTTGTAAAACGATTGGCTTGAGTTTTTGCAAAATCGCCTGAAAGTATTCCGGTAACTCACAGCAAAAACTCATCCGCTTGTTTTGGCTGGGATGGTCAAATTCTAGCCTGTAAGCGTGCAATAATTGGCCTTTTAGCTCCTTAAATTCTTGGTTTTTGAACCCATAAACATTGTCGCCCACTATGGGATGCCCCAAATATTTGCAATGGACTCGTATTTGATGCGTCCTGCCCGTGCCCAATTTGAACTCTACAAACGTATGCTTTTGAAACCTCTCTAAGACCTTATAATAAGTTATCGCGTATCGGCCTTTTGAAGCGTCCGTTGCGGCAAACTTTTTTCGGTCTTTTTTATCGCGGGCAATATTTTTTTCAATTATGCCGTTGTCCTCTTTTAATACGCCTTGGAGTAACGCCCTATAAATTCTTATCGCGGTTTTTTGCGCCATTTGCTCGGCTAATTTTAAATGGGCGAAATCGTTTTTTGCCACGACCATAAGTCCCGAGGTATCCTTGTCAAGCCTATGAACTATGCCGGGTCTTATGGGATCGGCGCTAAGCGAGCTAAAATGATACATCAAAGCGTTAGCTAAAGTGCCACTGCTGACGCCCGCTCCGGGATGGACAACCATGCCTTGCGGCTTGTTAATGACTGCTAAGTCTTGGTCTTCATAAATAATTTCTATGGGAATGTTTTGGGGAATTAATTGGGTCTCGGGCTCGTCGGGAATGTTGATTTCTATAACATCGCCCGCCCGCAGGCTTTTGCCAGCCTTGACTTTTTGGTCCGCGACCAAAATATTGCCTTCGTCTATTAATTTTTTTATTTGGGAACGGGTTATATCTAAAACTTCAGCAAGAAAAACATCCAGCCTGTCGTTGTCTTTTTCGGCGATAATGATTTGTTTGTCCATTTTGATATTTTAATTTTCCAAAGCCGCTTCTTTATCGTCATTAATTTCTTTTTTGCGATGGCCTATGATTATGGCGATAATAAGCAATATCACGCCTATCGTAACGGCGCTGTCGGCTAGATTGAATATGGCAAAACTCTCGCCCAACAGCGGCAAGTCATAACCAAAATATATTATCTCTATAAAATCCCGAACAGAGCCTATCGCCAAACGGTCAACCATGTTGCCTATCGCCCCGCCTATGAGCAAAGCGATGGCTGTTTTACTTAAAGCTGTCAATCTATCGCAATCATAGATAAGATATAACAGCAATAAAATTATAGCGATAGCCGTAACGGTTATCAAAAACCAGCGCTTGCCCTCTAAAATAGAAAAGGCCGCGCCTTCGTTAAGCACATAAGTAATGGACAAAAATTTTGGGATTAATACTACGCTCTGCCCGAGGGTAAGATTGTTTTCCACGATGGATTTGGTCAAAAGGTCGGCAAAAATAATGCAAGCAATTATAACCAAAGGAACCCAAAGATTTTTTACAAAATCCTTAAGGCTGCGGTTTTTGATCCTTGAACCAATTTTACCAAAAAAATCATATATTTTCATTATTTTAACTTTACCAAAAAAATATAGCTGTGTAAAGCAATAATTTAAGCAAAATTTTTTTTAGTCTTTATATCAACAAAAAGCGGGGAAAGTTTTCTAAGTTCCGAGATAGTTTCAGTTAAGGTCTTAACGGCATAGTCTATTTCGTCTTTTGTGTTATATTTGCCGATAGAAAATCTTATTGAGCTATTAGCCAATTCTTCGGGGACGCCCATCGCCATTAGCACATAAGACGGCTTAAAATTGCCCGCCGTGCAGGCAGAACCTACGCTCGCGGCTATGCCTTTGATATCAAGCATATTCAAAACATTTTGGCTTTTTACATAGTCAAAACTAAAATTGACATTGCCGTCTAGTCTTTGCGTTCTGTGCCCGTTGAGCTTGGCATAAGGTATGTTTTCTTCTATCTTTTTAATAAAATAATCGCGCAAAGCTCTTATATGTTTGGAGTTTTTTTGACGGTCTTTGACGGCTTTTTCAATGGCGGCGCCCATGCCCGCAATGGCGGGGACATTGGATGTCCCGCCTCTTTGGCCTCGCTCTTGATTGCCTCCGGCGATAAGCCTTTGTATTTTGACGCCGTTTTTGATGTATAGCGCGCCTACGCCTTTGGGCCCGTAAAACTTATGCGCGCTAATGCTTAGCATATCAACGCCCAAATCTTGCACGTTTACATCCAGCGCGCCTATCGCCTGGACGGCGTCGGTATGAAATAAAATGTCTTTATTGTACTTTTTGACGGCTTGGCAGATCTCTTTAACGGGCTGGATCGTCCCTATTTCGTTATTGGCAAGCATTATAGAAACCAAAATGGTATTTTGGTCTAACGCGTCAATGACGCTTTGGGGGCTTATTATGCCAAGTTCGTCAGGTTTAATTTGAACAACTTCAATGCCTTGTTCAACCAAGTCTTCTATACAGCTGATAATTGAAGAATGTTCTATGGCGCTTGCGATAATTCTTTTTTTGGATTTTTTGGATACGCTGACCGCGCCTTTATAAGCCCAGTTGTTTGCCTCGGTCGCGCTGCAAGTAAAATATATCTCGTTATCGGACACGCCAAGCGCCCTTGCCACTTGCTCTCTGGCGCGTATTACGGCAAATTCCGCTTTTTTGCCCAAAGAATGCTGACTTTCGGGGTTTGCGAAATGCTCGCAAAAATAAGGCTTCATAGCCTCAAAAACATCTTTGTCGAGCGGAGTGGTCGCCGCGTTGTCCAAATATATCATTTTCATATTTTTATAATAACCCAAAAATCAACATTTATAATCATCTATCAAATCTTGAAGGCTGTGGCTGTCTAATAAACTATTAATGCCTATATATAACTTTTTTAAAATGTTGCGGTTTGGGCAGTATTGGTCGTCGCATTCGTCTAAAACGCAAGCCGTAATTTCTAGGTTATCTTCCAAGGCCCTAAAAATTTGGCCTACGGATATTTCAGAGGGCTTTTTGCAAAGACTGTAACCGCCGTAAAGCCCTCTGGTAGATTTTACTATGCCGCTTTTTATCAGCATTTTCATAATCTTTTCAAGGTATTTGGGCGTAACTTTGGCGCGGGCGGATAGCTCGGACAAAGTCAGTAAATTATCTTTGCTAAGCGCCAAAATAAAACACGCTTTTAGGCCATATCTTGCCTTGGTAGATAGTTTCATTTTATCTTTTTAAATACCTATTTACATTAATATATCGTTTTGATAAAGCGGGAATCGGTCGCACAACGCGATTACCTGTTGTTTAACTTCGGGTATCGCGCTTTCGCCTTCTATTATAATACGCGCCAAAAACTCTCCTATCAATTTCATTTCTTGCTCTTTCATGCCGCGCGTGGTAACGCTGGGAGTGCCCACTCTTATGCCGCTTGTCACCATAGGGCTTCTTTGGTCGTTGGGCACGGCGTTTTTGTTAACCGTGATATGCGCTATGTCAAGCCATTTTTCAACTTCTTTGCCCGTGCGGCCTTTGTCGGTTAAGTCTATCAACATAAGATGATTGTCCGTGCCGTTGGAAACAAGCTTAATGCCCTTGTCCATTAATATTTGGGCGAGAGCTTTGGCGTTTTTTACTATTTGTTTTTGGTATTCCTTGAATTCAGGGCTTAGCGCTTCTTTTAAAGCTACGGCTTTTGCCGCGATGATATGCATCAGCGGACCGCCTTGAGAGCCGGGAAAGACCGCCTTGTTGACTTTTTTAATGATTTCCTCATAATTGGTCAAAATCATTCCGCCTCTTGGGCCTCTTAAAGTCTTATGGGTGGTAGTCGTCACGATATGGGCATAAGGCAAGGGGTTCATATGTTCGCCCGCCGCTACAAGACCGGCGATATGCGCCATATCCACCATTAAATACGCCCCTACCATATCGGCGATTTCCCTAAAGCGCTTAAAGTCAATAGCCCTAGGATACGCGCTCGCGCCCGCTAATATAAGTTTGGGTCTATGTTCTTTGGCCAGTCTTTCTATTTCGTCATAGTCAAGCCTTTCGTTTTTGGGGTTTAGCCCGTAAGAAATAATATTATAATTTTTTCCGCTGTAGTTGACCGGGCTTCCATGCGTGAGATGTCCCCCATGGGCAAGACTCATGCCCAGCACTGTATCGCCTATATTGATAAGCGCCATAAACGCAGCCAAATTGGCGCTTGCGCCGCTGTGCGATTGGACATTGGCGTATTTTGCGCCAAAAAGCTGTTTTGCGCGCTCTATTGCCAAAGTTTCAACGATATCCACATACTCGCAGCCGCCGTAATATCTTTTGCCAGGATAGCCCTCGGCGTATTTGTTGGTAAGATGCGAACCTGCCGCCGTCATTACCGCTAAAGACACGAAATTTTCGCTGGCTATGAGTTCCAGGTTATGCCTTTGGCGGTATAATTCTTTTTTGATAGCCTCAAAAACTTCCGCGTCGCAAGATTTGAGCGTTGAAAAATCAATCATTATTAAAAAACCTCGCTATGTATATTAAATTTTTTAGCTTTTAGAGATTGTAAAAAAACTTAGATATGCTGATTTATAAATTCCAAAATAGCCGATTTGGGTTTTAGCCCTATTAGGCTTGCTATGTATTTGCCGTCTTTAAAAATAACCAAAGTGGGAATAGTCATTACTCCGTAATTGCGGGCTGTCTCAATGTCGTCATCCACATTCAGCTTGGCAAATACCGCTTTTTCGCCTATTTCTTGTTCTATCTCGTCCAATATAGGAGCCAAAGCTTTGCAAGGACCGCACCATTTAGCCCAAAAATCCACAATGACGGGCTTGGGCGATTTTAGCACCTCCTGCTCAAAATTATCTTTATTTAGTTCTATCATCTTTTTAGCTCCTCCGCTATTTTGAATTTTGATTATAAACTCTTATTATTTTGGGAGCGAATTTTTGATTTTTTGCTATAATCTTGTCTATGACAAACACAACCAAAAACCCAAAGACCAAAGAACCCGCAACCGTTATTATTGAATACAGCTCGCTAAACCTTGCAGCGCTCGCCAAAATAACCCCCAAAAGCGCCATAACAAGCGGAATGCCAAACACTATCAGGTAAGAAAGAGTTACGGCTTTTCCCAAAATTTCCACCTCCACAATATCGCCTACCTTGGCGCCCAGGTCGTTTTTTATAATAATACTGACATTGCCGCCTTGGTCAATAGAACATGCCCTGCATTTGTCGCAAGCCGATGTTCTTTTGAATTGAACTTGGACATTATCGTCCATTATTGCCGTAACTTTTCCCCGTTCTAGCATATGCCTTCCTTTTTTATTCTAGGTCTATCTTGATTGACAGTTCTTTAAGCTGACGGGGCTCTACCTTGTCGGGCGCTCCTGTCATCAAGTCCGAGGCGTTTTGCACCTTAGGGAAAGGTATAACATCTTTTATATTGTCGGTGTCCGCCAAAAGCATCACCAATCTATCCAATCCAAACGCCAAGCCGCCGTGCGGGGGCGTTCCGTATTTGAACGCATTAACAAAAAATCCAAACCTGTCGGCAATCTGCTCGTCTGTCAAGCCCAATACCTTAAACATTTTGTTTTGGATATCCCTATTAAATATTCTCAGGCTGCCGCCGCCTACTTCCGCGCCGTTAATTACCAAGTCATACGCCTTGGCGCGAACTTTTTGGGGCTCTTTGTCCAAAAGCTCAAGGTCTTCGTTTTTGGGGCTGGTAAAAGGATGGTGCTTGGCCACATAACGCTTTTCCTCCTCGCTGTATTCCAAAAGAGGAAAATCGGTTATCCATAGCGCGTCGTATCTTGAACGGTCAATTAGCCCGGCTGTTTGGCCTAGTTTTAGCCTTAGGGCGCCCAAAGCGTCAAACACTATTTGGTCTTTGTCCGCGCCAAAAAACAGTATATCGCCTATTTCGGCGTTGGCGCGTTTTAGGATTGCTTGCGTTGTTTCTTCGGACATAAATTTGGTAATAACGGACTGTATCCCGTCTTCTCTTACCGCAATCCACGCCAAGCCTTTTGCCCTGAATATCTTGACAAAATCGGTCAATGCGTCTATATCGCGGCGCGATAATATGGGGTTATCGCCTTTAATAAAGCCCTTGGCGTTTATCATGCGCACGCTGCCGCCGTTTTTGACAGCGTCCGAAAAAACCTTAAAGCCGCAATCTTTAGCAAGATCGGATATGTCTATAAGCTCAAGGCCGAAACGGGTATCGGGCTTGTCCGTGCCAAACCTGTTCATCGCCTCTTGATAGGTAAGGCGGGGCAACTTTTCGGGCAATTTAACCCCTTTTATCTTTTCAAAAAGCTCTTTTATCATGCCTTCCGTCACGGTCATCACATCTTCTTCATTGTCCACAAACGACATTTCCAAGTCTATCTGGGTAAACTCGGGCTGGCGGTTGGCTCTTAGGTCCTCGTCCCTAAAACATCTGGCTATTTGGTAATAACGGTCAAACCCCGATATCATCAATAATTGCTTATATAATTGCGGCGATTGGGATAGCGCGTAAAAGCTGCCGGGATGGACGCGGCTGGGGACAAGATAGTCCCTGGCACCCTCGGGCGTGGATTTGCCCAAATACGGCGTTTCAATCTCCCAAAAACCGTTTTTGCTAAGATAATCCCGCGAAATCTTGCACACTAAATTTCTTATGCGCATAATCTCTTGAAGCCTTGGCGTTCTTAGCTCCAAATATCTATATTTTAGCCTTAACGGCTCGTTAACCAAATGAACATCGTCCAGCTCAAAAGGCGGCGTGTCGGCGTCGGACAAAATTTTGACGGCCGTCGCCAAAAGCTCAATAGTTCCCGTTTTGATTTTGGGGTTAACAGTTTCCTCGGAACGACGGCGTATCTTGCCTTTTACCGCGATAACATATTCGCTGCGCAACTTTTCCGCCTTGTGAAACTCGTCCTTAATTACCGAGGAATCAAACACTACCTGCAAAATGCCGCTTCGGTCTCGCAAATCCACAAATATCAATCCGCCAAAATCGCGTCGGGTGTTTACCCAGCCCATTACGATTGTTTCTCGGCCAATCAAGCTTTCGTCGGCTTCGCCGGCATAGCATGTCCGTTTCCAATCACCTAAAAATTCTGCCATATTAAATTTTCTTTAGCTCCTTAATTAAAGTTTTGATTATATCTTGTTGGGCGACTTTGAAAATATTGCCGTTTTGCATATTTTTTAAGGGATATATTCCCGACTGTATTTCGTTGCCGCCTATTGTTATGCAAAATTTTGCGCCTTGTTTGTCGGCGTATTTTAATTGCGCTTTTAGGCTTCTGTCAATTTGGTCGTAATCTGCCGAAATGCCCGCCTTTCGCAAATCGCTTGCGAGTTTTATGGCGGCATTAATCGGGACTTCGTCGGTAAGCGCGATAAAGACATCCAATTTGTTGGGGTCTTGTATTACTACGCCCGAGTTTTCCAAGACCAATAAAAGCCTTTCCAGTCCCAACCCAAATCCCACCGCCGGGGTGGGTTTTCCGCCAAGGGATTCTATTAGATTATCATACCTGCCGCCGCCGCAAACCGTTTCTTGCGAGGACGTAGCCTCGTTCGGCAAAAACTCAAAAACCGTTTTGGTATAATAATCCAAGCCTCTTACCAAATAAGGATTGACCGTATATTCTATATTGTTGTCATCCAGAATGGATTTTAGGCTTTCAAAATGCTCCCGATCTTCCTCGCTTAAATAGTCTATTGTCTTGGGCGCGGCGGCCAAAACAGCCTTGCAAGAATTAAGCTTGCAATCCAAAACTCTCAAAGGATTTTTTTGGATGCGGTCTCGGCACAACGGGCAAAGGCCGTTGGCGTTTTTGTTTAGATAATCTTTTAGGATTTGGTTATATTTTTTTCGGGATTGGCCGCTTCCTATGCTGTTAATATCAAGCCTTAAACTATTAATGCCCACAGCTTCCAAAAAATCTTTGGCAAGCATTATTACTTCGGCGTCTGTATGGGCTTCGGCCGCGCCAAATATTTCAACGCCAAACTGATGGAACTGCCTAAGCCTGCCGGCCTGCGGCTTTTCGTATCTGAAAGCGGGCGTTATATAATACATCTTAACGGGCATAGCCGAATTTGACAACGACTCTATAAAAGCCCTTGCCACGCCCGCCGTTCCCTCGGGCTTTAGGGTAATAGACCTGCCGCCTTTGTCCAAAAATGTATACATTTCTTTGTTGACAATGTCTGTGGTCTCGCCCACGCTTCGCTCAAATAACTCGGTATGCTCAAAAATGGGAGTGCGTATTTCTTTTAGGTTATAAAGACGGGTAATTTTGCGCGCTATATCTTCAAGATACTGCCATTTGAAGCTGGCGTCGGGCAATATGTCTTTTGTGCCCTTGGGAATATTAATCATAATAATTAATTATATGACAAGCCGATTGACTAAGTCAAGCATACTAAAATTGGCAATAATATTAAAACTATTAATTAAATGGATATTTAAATAAAAAATTATAATCCATAAAAAACCTAAAATCTAAGAATATTAAATTGACAATATTTGACCCTTTAATATATCATTAAGCTGGCGAATTGTTTTTTGAAAAATTCGTCTTGGGCTAATAATTGTTTCCGGGTGGAACGCTATTATTTCTACCCTTTATTTTTATAGGAGGATGATTATGAAATTGGATTTTTTGCAAAGCCTTGAATATGCCCTGTTTGTTTTTGTCTTGGCTATTTTGACGCTGTTTGCGCTTAGCCTGATATTCAAGCTGTTTTCTTTGTTATTGGATAAAATCGCGAAAATTGATTTTAAGAAACTTTTCAAAAAAGATAGATCAAATAACCAAAACGAGCCTTCTTCGGAGTTGGACGGTGCTGTTTACGCGACGGTAACGGATGAGAAGGGAAAGCAAAAAAGCTTTAAGATGACTTCCATAAAGAAACTAAAGGAGAATGACTGATGATTTGGGACGCGCTTAAAAACTTATGGCAAGATTCGGGTTTTGCTAATATGACTTGGCAGCAAGTTGTAATGATTATTATAGCCTGTGTTTTGTTATTCTTGGCGATTGTCAAAGAGTATGAGCCTTTGTTGCTTGTGACTATAGCTTTTGGAATGCTGCTTGCCAACCTACCCAAAACGGGACTTATGGCAAAAGCCGTGGGAGATGAAAACGGCGGCTTGTTATATTACTTATATTTGGGCGTAGAAAAAGGAATTTATCCTTCTTTGATTTTTTTGGGAATAGGCGCTATGACCGATTTTGGACCGCTGCTTTCCCGCCCTTCAAGTTTTTTGCTGGGCGCGGGCGCGCAAATGGGCATAAGCGTGGCTTTTATTATCGCTTGTTTGCTTGGGTTTACGGGACAAGAGGCGGCGTCTATCGCGATAATCGGGGGCGCGGACGGCCCTACCGCTATATATCAAACTACAAGGCTTGCGCCTAAGTTGCTGCCGGCTATAGCTATCGCGGCTTATTCTTACATGGCTCTTATACCCATAATTCAGCCTCCTATTATGAGATTGCTTACCACCAAAAAAGAGCGTATGGTTGTTATGGAACAGCCGCGCAAAGTTTCAAAAGCCGAAAAAATTTGCTTCCCCATTATAGTTACTATAATTTGCGTTTTGTTGCTGCCTTCGGTGGCGCCCCTAATCGGAATGCTTATGCTGGGCAACTTGTTCAGGGAGTGCGGCGTGGTTGACAGATTGTCCGACACGGCGCAAAACGCGCTAATTAATATAGTTACTATCTTCTTAGGGCTTACCGTGGGCGCGACCGCCACAGGCGAAACATTTTTGAGCCCGGACACAATCAAAATTATCCTTCTTGGGCTGTTCGCTTTCGCGTTTAGCACGGTTGGCGGGTTGTTGTTTGGAAAACTGTTGTATGTGATATCCAAAGGCAAAATCAATCCCTTGATAGGCTCGGCGGGAGTTTCCGCAGTGCCTATGGCGGCCAGAGTGTCCCAAAAAGAAGGGCAAAGAGCCAATCCCAATAATTATCTCTTAATGCACGCTATGGGGCCTAATGTGGCGGGCGTTATAGGTTCGGCTGTGGTCGCGGGCATATTCCTTGCGTTGTTTGGATAAGTATGATTTAAGGTATGTAAGGCATAGAAGGCGTATAAAGAAACTATAAATAAAAAAAATCTCATAACCTTTCGCGTTATGGGATTTTTTGCTTTAAAACGGTTTTTTGTGTTGTTTTTTTGCGCAAAAGTATTTATAATATTATTTGATTATATAATAAATATTATTGAATATTATATATTTATTTTTTCGGATTTGGGGCATTAGCAAATTAATAATGGTAATAATTATAAAATAACTTTTTGAAATTTATCGCCAAACACTTGACCTAAACGGTCAAAATGCTCTATAATTTAACAGTCATTTTGATATAAAACGATTGTTTTGGGGGTATAGCTCAGCTGGTAGAGCACCTGCCTTGCAAGCAGGGGGTCAGCGGTTCAACTCCGCTTACCTCCACCAAACTAGATTGATAGGTAATTGATAAATATATATTTATAGGACTGTAGCTCAGCAGGTTAGAGCACCACCCTGATAAGGTGGGGGTCGGTGGTTCGAGTCCACTCAGTCCTACCAAGTGAATTGGTCAATAAGTCTTACGGCTTATTGACCTTTTTTTATGCTATTTAAGCGGTTTTGACCTAACTTAAGACCTACTTTGTTTTGGTATTTATGGCAGGGCTTCTTTTGTGTTGTTATATTTTGCAATAAACAATTTGTAGTTATTAACATCAAAAATTATAGAATTTACTGAACTGTATTATATTTGTGATATAATCTATAAAGGTAGGTTAATTGAATATGAATATGAATTGGTTATCTAAAATTCTGAATTAATATCTTATAATAAAAAAAATTTAGGGTAAATGCCCAAATTAAATGTTTGCAAAAATTGCCTATTATTGTCGCAAAATGAGAGATTTTTCCGCCCATAGATTTTTTTGACGGTCGGCTATGTTAATAATATAAATTTTCCAAAAATTATTTTTTTTATAAAAGCGCAAATGATTGAAATAAATCAAAAGATATGCTAATATTATTTATGCTCAATGACCGCTTGCCGAAGTGGTGGAATTGGCAGACGCGCGGGACTCAAAATCCCGTATCCGCAAGGATGTGTGGGTTCAAGTCCCACCTTCGGCACCAATAATGAAACCGCTATATAGCGGTTTTTTTATTTTATATTTATAAAATTCATCTGAATTTTTGAAGAGTTTAACTAAGTTTATTATGGGGTTGTATTAATTTCATTAAGTATTATTTCGTTGATAGATTCAAAAAAGTTAAGGTTTTCGGTTTTGACGCCAAACTCATTAACGATTATTTTGCTTATATCTTTCAAAACGCTTTCTATCTTTTTGCCCGTTCTTTTCTCTATATAATCTTTGGTAAACGGCTTTAAGTCATGGGCGGTTTTATTGCGAATTTTTTGCTCAAAATTGCGCAAATCTTCATAAATTCTGACATCAACTTTGGAAAAATCGCCATTTTTGAACATTTCCACAAAATGCTTATAACCTAGAATTTGTTTGTCATTATATGCTGCGTTAGTTAACAAGCCCAAAGCCGCAGCTTTTGCGCAATCTAAAATTTCAACATTATTTTGGTCTGTTGTGACAATAGAATCATATCGCTTGCTGTCTTTTTGCCTAAAAACTTGTTTTGCTATACAAAACATCAAAGGCGTTATCCTATTGGCAAAATCCACATATTCATGCTTATAAAACTTTATCTTAAGTAAATTATACGCCTGCGTAATTAACCTAACATGATAACTTATAGTTTTGAGAGACAAGCCAAAGCCTTGCGCTTTTCTAAAGAAATCACTATCGTTTTCCATAGAATAATATTCGTAAGCAAATTCAATCATCGCCTTGATTTTTGTATTCTTATACAAATGCACATCTTTGATTAATTCCAAAGCTGCCTTATAATCATACGATTCAATAGCCTTTTTTAGCTTAACTTTTAGCATGCTATTTCTAAACATAAAGATATTAGGCTCTCTACATCTATTGATAAAAAATTCGGGATAATCGTCAAAATTATCATCAGTTCTTTCCGCTTCCCCGCCTGTTATATGTGGAATATTGGTGTTAGCGCCTTTTTGCGGGGTAATTACTTGTATAGGTTTAAATCCTCTGTCATTTGTTACAATATCCAAGCATACGCTTGCCTGCATCTGAGGCGTTCCTGACGTAATATTAACTAATATAACGGCGTCTTTGTGTTTTTCATAAATTTCATTATGATTTTTTTCATAGATATGCATCTCATCAAAATCCGAAGGGTCGTTTTCGTTAAGGTCTATTATGACTATTTTTACTTCTTTGTTTAGTTTTTGGTATAAATGCTCAATATGCATTTTTGTCTTAATAGTATTTTTTTCTCTCATTTCTTTTGTGGATATCAAGTATATGATATCGGGTTGATAAACTCTTGCTATATGCAGCGCGGGGCCGTCCCTTTTTTCTTTATCTTTAGTTCCTCTTATGGGATCTGTAGCTCCGATATTGCTTATTAAAACTATCATAATCTTCCCCCTTATAAAAATCTTTTAATTTTTATAACATTGTCTTTTTTTTTGGCTGGCGTGAAAAACTTTAGCGACAAGTTATCTGTGTTTTTTTGAGTTAAAAAAATATTTAAATTAGCTAGCTTACTTTAAATTAAATCTAATCTAAGAAAAATATGTCCCTTTCCAGTATGGTTAGATGATTAACAGTCATGAGTTTTGTCTTGTTGCTTAGAGTAATTAACGGGTATCCGTCCAGTATGGTTAGATGATTAACCGATAAGTATGGATATGAAAATGTATATCGCGTTAGGTATCCGTCCAGTATGGTTAGATGATTAACTGCTAAACAA
>JAAZDJ010000026.1 GCA_012512255.1 Clostridiales bacterium
CATTGTGGCAATTTGTATTTTGATAAACTCCGGAACAGGCATTGCTTTAAACAGCTTTGTAAAACCGCTAATTGATAGATATATCCTGCCTCTTGTGGGCGTCCAAAACCCCGATTTGAGCGGATTTAGCGCGGCTATTTTGGCCATGTGCGCAGTGGCGTTGATAGGCGTTTTGGCGGGATATGTATATAGCCGACTTATGATTAATATCACCCAAGGCACATTAAAGACCGTGCGCGACCAGATGTATAAACACATGCAAAAGCTGCCCATCAAATACTTTGACAATAATACACACGGGAACTTAATGAGCAGATATACCAACGATGCAGAAGCGCTAAGACAAACGCTTTCGCATAGCATCCCCAGCGTTATATCTTCCAGCGTAACCGTTGTAGGCGTTTTTGCGGTTATGCTGATATATAGTTGGATATTGACTTTGTTGGTGGTGGGCATGCTTGTTGTTATGCTTTTGACGGTTAGGTTTTTTGGCGGAAGAAGCTCAAGGTATTTTGTGAGCCAGCAGCAAGCAATAGGCCAATTAAACGGCTATGCCGAGGAAATGTTGCACGGTCAAAAGGTCGTCAAGGTTTTTTCTTACGAGCAAAAAGCAAAACAAAAATTTGACGAAGTAAACCAAAACCTATACGAAAACGCCAACCGCGCGCACACTTACGCCAATATGCTGATGCCCATTATGGTCAATCTCAGTTACCTAAGCTATGCCTTAATAGCCGTTGTAGGCGGATTTTTAATAGCCCGAACGCCGTTTTTGACCATAGGCGCGCTTTCATCGTTTTTGCTATTGACGCGAAGCTTTACCATGCCCATAAACCAAATGTCCAACCAAATTAATTTTATCGTTATGTCAATCGCGGGCGCCGAAAGAATTTTTGAGGTCTTGGACGAGCCTATAGAACAAGACCAAGGGACTGTGGTTTTGGTAAAAGCCAAAAAAGACCAAAGCGGTCAATTGCAAGAAACGGCCGAGAACGACCCGCAAGGCATTTGGTGCTGGAAAAAGCCCGCCAACGACGGGGCCGAGTTGATAGAATTAAAAGGCGATGTCAGGTTTAAAAATGTGGATTTTTCTTATGACGGCAAAAACCTTGTCTTAAAAAATGTCAACCTATACGCAAAGCCCGGCCAAAAGATAGCTTTTGTCGGGGCGACGGGCGCGGGCAAAACCACTATAACAAATTTGATAAACCGTTTTTATGACATTCAGCAAGGCCAGATCACTTATGACGGCATAGACATAAAAGATATCAAAAAAAGCTCGTTAAGGCGGTCTTTGGGCGTAGTTTTACAAGACACCCATTTGTTTACGGGAACGGTAAGGGATAATATAAGGTATGGCAAACTTGACGCCACGGACGAAGAAATTGAAAAAGCGGCCAAGCTTGCCAATGCCGACTTTTTTATTAATCATTTGCCCGAAGGCTTTGATACGGTATTGACAGGGGACGGGGCAAACCTTTCGCAAGGCCAAAGACAGTTATTGTCAATTGCGCGCGCCGCGGTCGCCAACCCGCCGGTTCTTATTTTGGACGAGGCGACCAGCAGCGTGGATACGCGCACCGAAAAAATCATACAAGAAGGCATGGATAAGCTTATGGAGGGCAGGACTGTTTTTGTGATAGCGCACAGGCTGTCCACAATAAGAAACGCCCAAGCCATAATAGTTTTAGAGCACGGCGAAATAATTGAGCGGGGCGACCATGAGGTATTAATAGACTATAAAGGCAAATATTATCAATTATACACCGGCGCGCTTGAGCTTAGCTAAAATTTTGTGTGACTCAAACACATATAGAATCATATTATTATAGTGTATAATTATATCGCGAAAAAGCCGCCGTATGTTAAAATTTTCTTAACTTATGGCGGCTTATATAAAATACGCTAAAAAAACAAAAAATAGGGATACCGATGATGCAATTTTTAACAGCTTTTGGGCTTACTTTGTTTGCCGGGCTTGCCACGGGAATAGGCGGCGCCCTGGCGTTTTTCACAAAAAAGACTAACACCAAATTTTTGGCTATAAGTTTGGGATTTTCGGCCGGCGTTATGATTTATGTCTCAATGGTCGAGATATTTTTCAAAGCCAAAAACGCTTTGACGTCCGCCCTGGGCGAGTTTGCGGGATATTGGGCGGTCTTGGGCGGTTTTTTTGGCGGCATTGCTTTGATAGCGCTAATTGATAAATTAATACCCCAAGCCAAAAACCCGCACGAGCTAAGAAAAATTGAAGAGATGGAGGCAAGCGCGACGCCCATTAATAAGCAAAAGCTTTTAAGAATGGGATTGTTTACGGCGCTTGCCGTGACGATCCATAACTTCCCCGAAGGGCTTGCCACCTTTTTGTCGGCGTATCAAGACCCCAAACTAGGCGTCCCAATCGCTATCGCGATAGCCATACATAACATCCCCGAAGGGATAGCCGTATCCATACCCGTTTATTACGCCACAAATAACCGCAAGAAAGCTTTTTTGTATTCGGTGCTTTCGGGCATATCTGAGCCCATAGGCGCTTTGATTGGGTTTGGGCTTTTGCTGCCGTTTATAAACGATGTGGTGTTTGGCGCGATTTTTGCCGCGGTCGCGGGGATTATGGTCTTTATATCCATTGACGAACTGTTGCCCAGCGCCAGAGAATACGGCGAGGCGCATTTGTCCGTATATGGCATGGTCGCGGGAATGGCGGTTATGGGGATTAGTTTGGCGTTGTTTGCCTTGTAGAAAACTTATCAAGCTCAATATTTTAAATTTAAAAAAGCCCTGATTTTTTTTATCAGGGCTTTGCTTTTTCAAACTCTATAATTTCTTTTTGGCCTTCCAATTCCGCGATGCTTTTTTGCGTCCGTTTTATAGAACGCCATTTTACATCTCCCAAGGCGACATAAACGGCGGGCAAGAATAGCATCATATTTGCGGGAAAGGTGAAAGTATATAAAATCTTCTTAATAACGCTGGCCTTAATGTGCTTCCATTCCAAAATCGTAACGGCCAGTCCCAAAAGCCACGCTGCCGCGTAAACGCCTATAAATTGAACCCCTATAATCCATAACGCTTTTAAAAAGGTAATTCCCCACCCGAAGATGCCCATTAATAAAAAGGCTAAGGTGGAGATAATCGCCCAAGAAAAAGATATAATAGGTATGGGCAACAATAAAAACAACAAGTCATAAGAGGAAAAAGACTTGCGCATATTTTTTAGGTGCTTTAACAAAAACTTGGCGCAGCATTGATATCCGCCCTTTACCCATCTCGCGCGCTGGTTAATGGTGTCGTTTATGGTCATCGCTTGGTCGTCGTAAAAGATAGCGCTGTCGCAATAGGCGATTTTATATCCTTCCAACACCTTGGCGTGCGAAAACTCAATATCCTCGGTCATTGATGTGTAAGGCCAGCCGCCCTGTTTTCTTATAATCTCGGCGTCCGTATAAAAACCCGTTCCGGCTATGTAGGTGCTGGTATTTATTTTGGCCCTTGCCTGATGAACAAATCGGCATTGCTGCAAAAACATCAATCCCGTGCCCGCGCTAAGCCAATTGTCATAGTTTTTGGGCGCGCGGTGGCTGTTGACTATCACTTCGCCGGCGTTTATCGCCTTGTTCATTTCGGTTATGTAATTGCGGGCAAGCAAGTTGTCGGCGTCAAAATAAAAATAGCCCTTATAGCCTTTGTCAGCGTATTGGTTATTCATGATATCTAAGATAAATTGCAGCGCGTAACATTTGCCGCGCAGATGCCGATTGTTTCTTTCAAATACGATAGCGCCCGCCTCTTGGGCGACTTTTGCCGTATTGTCGTCGCAATTATCGGCGACCACAAAGATATCTATTAACTCGGCGGGATAATCTTGTTTTTTGATGCTGTCAATTAACTGGGCGATTACGCCTTCTTCGTTGCGGGCGCAAACTAGGCAAGCGTATTTGTAATTGATTTTCGCATTGGGATATTTTTTGGGCGACAGCAGCCCAATAAACATATATATAACATGGGGAAAACCCACCAAAACTATTGCCGCCGAAAGGGCTATTGATATGTAAAATATTATCTCAACCAAAGTCAAACACCTTTCCAAGATTTTAACATAAATAAGACAAAATAACAATAATATTTTATTGGTATTTTATACATTTATTTATGCGTCATTTGTGATAGGACGCATTGTTAATAATGCAAAACGCTCTATATATTTGTTCCAGCAGTATGACGCGCATTAACCTGTGCGGATATGTCATCTTGCCAAAACTGATAACCTTATCTGCCACCCGCTTGACTTGACCGTCAAGGCCCAAAGACGAGCCTATTATAAAAGTTATACCGCGGCTTAAGTTAGATTGCACAAACGCCGCGAACTCTTCGCTCGTCAATTGCTCGCCTTGCGAATCTAAGGCGACCGCAATCCCTTTAAAATGCGGTTGGATAGACTTTGCCTCTTGTGTCAGCGCTTTTTCTATATCGGCGCTTGACGATCCGTATAATTTAAACTCGGGCAATTGGACAATATCTATCTTGGCGTATTTTTTTATTCTTTTTATATATTCTTGGGCGGCTTGAATGTAATAGGGCTCTTTTTCCTTGCCGACGCAAATAACCCTAATCATCAAAACAATCCCATATAAAATGTTAGCATCGTGGTAAGCGCCAATAAAAATACCGATGTATACATTATGACTTTGTCTTCCAGTTTCGGTCTATACAAAGGCGCGCTTCTTACAAAAAATACCCCAAAAGGCGTTTGATAGGGCAAAAGTATTGGTCCGTTTTCTTGTTGGGTATTTTGCTCCTTTTTTTGGTAATGTTTGTCTTCGGCTTTTACGATAAAATATATCGCCGCTATAAAAAGCGCGGTAAAAACCACCCAAAGCGCCGCCGCTAGCAAGAAATTGCTTTCCAAAAAGCTCTCCAAATTGCCGCCTATCCAACCATTATAATAGGCGTGTTCCAAATAAACGGCAACGGCGTTGTTCGTAAAATGTATAATCATCGCGGGCAATATTGACCTTGTTTTGATAGCGAGGATGGCCAATACTATTCCGCCTACAAAAGTATATAATGTCTGTCTTATATTGGCGTGCATAAGCCCGAACAAAAGCGCCGAAATTATAATCGCGTATTTGTCGCGCATGGTGTCCCTAAGCCCGCGCAAGATTAATCCGCGGTTTAAAAATTCCTCGCAAACCCCGGGCAAGACCGCGCTGTTAAACAAAGCCAGCAAAAATAATCCTACCCCGCCTACCGCTTCGGGCGCGGACGGTGGAAAATTATATCCAAACAGCAATAATATAAAAGAATTAATAAAAGATACGCCCGCAGTCATTATCATAAATAATATCCCCAAAACAAAGGAAAGCGGTATAAGATAAATTCTGGGCAGCCTAAAGCCCATATCTTGAAACCGCTTTTTTAAGCTTGGGCGATTTTCTATATCTAATAGTTTACGGCTGTTCAATCTTTGCTGGACGAGCAACGCCACAAGCCCGCCGCCGCTTATAAAAATAATCTGGATAATAAAAGAGCTCAAAAAATCAAATAACGCCTCGGGCAATCCGTCAAACACGCCCAATCCATACAAGATGCGCGTAATTATCAAGCCCGCGCCGGCGACCAAAATGCCTATTGAGGCCAAATAATAATTGCTTTTAAATAAAGCTTTTGAGTTTATTGTGTTTTGAGAGTTTTCTATCATAATATCATCCCTTGCGCCAAACTTATTATCCAAAATATTAGGCATATTCCAAAAGCGAGCGAAAACAAAACAATAAAAGTTCTTCTGTTTTTTTGTTCTTTGGCTATAACATAATTTTTATAATCTTCCTCGGACATCGGCATAACGCCAAATATAGGCGGCGGCAAAATCACGTCATAATTCATTTTGTAGCCATAATCTTTTTGGCGTTTTACAAGCCTTTTAAGCGACTGGGCAAAAATACCTTGGGATATGTCTTTGCCCATAAAATCCACCGCCAAGAAAAACGCGACCAGCCCTAGCAGCGCAAAGATTATGCCGCCTAGATATATAAATATAGTATTGTCAATAAAAGGAATATTAAAATTTTTATATAGAAGTGCTTCCAAAATTACCGCCCACAAGTTGTTGAAAAAGTGCAATAGCGTCCCCGACCAAATTGATTTGGTGGCCAAGACGATATAACCAAGAGCCATCCCCAACAAAAATTGGTGGATTGTTTGGGCGGGCGACATATGCATCAGCGAAAAGGCTAGCGAGCTTAAGAATATCGCGAAGAATGGCTTAAACTTGGACGCAAGCCCTTGCAATATAAGCCCCCTGAATATCAATTCCTCAAACAGCGCGGGCATCAAGCAAACGCTTAGCACAACCCCTATAACTCCCCAAGGCGAGCTTAACATTTTGTCAAAGCTGATATCGGGAAAAGAGTAGCCGACGCGCCGAAAAATATCCTCTGCGGCGGCAAGCAAAGGCAGGTTGCTAATAATCAAAAACAAAGCCAAAACGGGAATAACGGCTAATATGGTTATTTTTGGCTTGGAGTTTATTTGCAGCGCGGAAAAAAAGTCTACGCGCCTAATTTTGCAAAAGATAACGGCAAACAACAAAAGCGCGATTTGCGGCAAGACAGTAGTAAGAATAATAACCCAGGGATAGTCCATTACTTGATCCAAATAGTTTGGATCATTGGAAAGTTCCGCCAAAAACAACAAGATTAAAATCATAACCGCCAAATAAGACGCGCCAAAAAACGCGAAAATAGCGCCCAAAAAACCCATTCCGCTGTCCACGGGATTTATTTTTTTCCTTAGATTTTTGGGTTGTTTTAATTTTGACATTTAATCTATACCGCCGAAAGAATTTCGCCGATCTTATGCTGCGAAGCTATATAAAGCTTTACGTCTTTCCCCGCCTCAATGCCGCGGTTTTTTAGCGCGTTAGCCGTAATGGTATATGCAAGCTCGGGCGTGTTATTTTCTTGGGACAGGTGCGCCAAAATAATTTGCCTTCCCCCTGCCGTGATAAGCTCGGTCAACGCGTTTGCGCATAAATCATTGGACAAATGTCCTTGGTCCGAGATAATCCTTTCTTTTAGGTCTTGAGGATATTTTTTGTTGGACATTAGTTTTTGGACATCGTGGTTGGATTCTATCATCAAAATATCGCTGTCTTTCGCGCTTATCTTGGCGTATTCCGTAATCTTGCCCATATCGGTCATTACGGTGATTTTTTTTCCGCGACTATAAAAGCTATACCCAAAACAATGTATGTCGTGCATAAGTTCAAAGGGCGACACCGTAATTTCTTTGATAAAAAAATCGTTGCCGTCCAGTTCTATTATGTTCCTGCCGCTGCTGCCGAGTATGGACGCAAGCTGTCGGTAATTTCGGTAATAAGAATAAACGGTTAGGTTATATTTTTTTACCAAAGTCTTTACGCCGCTTATATGGTCCCAATGGCAATGGGTTATCAAAACGGCGTCCAGTTCTTGCGCTTTATGGCCGATGCTTTTTAGCTTCTGCTCAATTGAGCGGCAACTTATGCCGGCATCCAGCAATATTTTGGTTTTGTCCGTAGAAATAAGCGCGGCGTTGCCTTTGCTGCCGCTTGCGAGCACGCATATATTAAAAGACATTATTGTTTACCTTAAAGGTAATTATACTAATAATAACCGCATAAAGCAATTTATTTTGAGCGCTCGCGCGGAATATGGTATAATTGCTTTATGAAAATCATACACTCGTACCAAATATTAAGCGCGGTAAAAGAGCTTATTTCGCGATGCGTTGTCAATATAGAAAGCCAAGCTTGCGAGCGCCTAAGACAAATCCAAGAAGATAACGAGCCGTCAAAATGGGCGCTTGAGCAGATTATAGAAAATATTGACTTTGCAAGACAGAACAACCTGCCGCCTTGCCAGGATACGGGGTTGGCGGTGTTCTTTTTGGAAATGGGCCAAGATGTTCATATAACGGGCGGATATATAGAGGATATCCTAAACCAAGCCGTAAGGGAAAGCTATATTCAAAATTATTTTAGGAAATCCACTTTGGACCCGCTGACCAAAATAAATTACAACGACAACACCCCCGCTATAATCAACACCCGCATAGTAAAAGGCGACAAATTGACCATTCATTTTTTGGCAAAGGGCGCGGGCAGCGAAAACATGAGCGCTTTATATATGCTTACGCCTTCCAAAGGCAGACAAGGGATTATAGACAGCGTGGTTGATTGCGTCAAAAAAGCGGGCGCCAACCCTTGCCCGCCTATTATTATAGGCGTAGGCATAGGCGGCGATATGGAAAAAGCGTGCGTTATGGCCAAATACGCGCTCACCCGCCCCACGGGAACGCCTTCCAAAGATGAGGATGTTAAAGCGCTGGAAAACGAAATCTTGCAAGCCGTGAATAATCTTGGCATTGGCGTCCAAGGGTTTGGCGGCAAAAACACGGCCATCAGCGTAGCCGTGGAAAAGTTTGCCACCCATATAGGGATGCTGCCTGTGGCCGTCAACATCCAATGCCACAGTGTCCGCCATGGCAAAATAGTCTTGTGAAAATTGGAGAGAAAAAATGGTAAAAAAATATATAACCTTGCCCATAAGCCGACAAGAACTATTAAACCTCAAAGCAGGCGAATTGGTGTTTTTGAGCGGGACTTTATACACAGCGCGGGACGCAGCGCACAAACGCATAGTTGAGGCTTTGGATAACAACCAAAAAACGCCCTTTGAATTAAAAGACAGCGCGATTTATTACACAGGCCCTACGCCCGCTAAAGAAGGTGAAGTTATCGGCGCTTGCGGTCCGACATCGTCGTCCAGAATGGACGATTATACGCCTAGGCTTTTGGACGAGGGTTTAAAAATAATGATAGGCAAGGGCAACCGCTCCCAAAACGTAATAGATAGCATGAAAAAAAACAAAGCCGTTTATCTATGCGCCGTGGGGGGCGCGGCGGCGCTTGCCAAAAAATACATAAAATCGGCCGAAGTTATCGCATACGAGGATTTGGGGACGGAGGCCGTTAGAAAATTGGAAGTTGAGAATTTTCCCTTGATAGTTTGCATAGATTCAAATGGCAATTCGCTGTTTGACCGTTAAAATCTTTTGGCCCCCTTTTTTGATAGTTTCTTACTTTGTTTTTTTAGCATATAATATACTATCAAAAAAGGAGGGAAAAAATATGTATTGCGAACCAGAACATCAAAATCAGCCTGAAAAAAACCCCAGAAAGTCCATTGCCCAAAATATTTTATGCTGGTGCGCGGACAGGATATTGTGCTTTTTGCTGATACTGTTTGCGCTGACACTGGGTCTGATATTGGGCGCTGTTTTTGACGCCGCAATCTTGACAGCGCTTCCAGCGTTGATAGTGCTTGCCGTTTTACTGCTGGTCTTGATTATTGTGACGCTTATTATCAAGCGCTGCAAATGCTGCGAAAAAGACCGCTGCGAAAATTAAACCCAATTCACGATGTGCCAAAAGCACATCGGATACATAAAGCGTTTTTTTTCTTTTTTTTGAGTTTTTTAAATACCCTTTTGAAATATTATTAGCCTTTAAATATTAATTTTTAGAACCTTTCATTTTATATATTAATTTTTTACTTCAATAGATAAAAATAAGCTTCTTAAAATATTTTTCTTGACCGCTTATGTTTTTTTATTCGGCATAAAAAAACCGAACAAGCTGGTTAAACTTGTCCGGTTTGATTATTCGTCAATTTTATATTTAATTATTCAATAACATCCACAACAGAACCCGAACCTACCGTTCTGCCGCCCTCGCGGATAGAGAACTTAGAGCCTTTTTCAACGGCTATAGGCGCGATTAGGTTAACTTCCATAGTGATATTGTCGCCGGGCATAACCATTTCAACATTTTCAGGCAATTTAATAGAACCGGTAACGTCTGTCGTGCGGAAATAGAACTGGGGACGATATCCGTTAAAGAAAGGAGTATGTCGTCCGCCCTCGCTTTGTTTTAGAACATAAACTTGGGCCGTAAATCTTGTGTGGGGCTTGATTGAGCCGGGCTTGCACAAAACTTGTCCGCGCTCTATATCTTTTCTGTCAACGCCTCTTAACAACAAGCCTACGTTATCGCCCGCTTGACCAAAATCAAGCTCTTTTCTAAACATTTCAACGCCGGTTACTGTGGTCTCTATGGTTTCTTTTAATCCTACGAGTTCTACCTTGTCGCCCACTTTTATTTGGCCTCTTTCAATCCTGCCCGTAGCGACAGTGCCGCGGCCGGTTATGGTAAAGACATCTTCCACAGGCATCAAGAAAGGTTTATCAACTTCCCTTACAGGCTCGGGGATATAGTTGTCAATCGCATCCATAAGCTCAAATATGGGCTCGCATGCGGGATCGTCAATATTGCCTGCGGTTGCTGCTTCCAAAGCCTTTAAGGCCGAACCCTTTATTACGGGAGTTTCATCGCCGGGGAAATCATATTCGTTTAGAAGTTCCCTAACTTCCATTTCCACAAGTTCCAAAAGCTCGGGGTCGTTGACTTGGTCAACCTTATTCAAAAAGACTACGATATAAGGAACTCCCACTTGGCGAGCCAGCAGTATATGCTCGCGTGTTTGGGGCATAGGTCCGTCAGTCGCTGCGACAACTAGGATTGAACCGTCCATTTGAGCCGCGCCTGTGATCATGTTTTTGACATAGTCGGCGTGTCCGGGACAGTCAACGTGCGCGTAATGGCGATGTTCTGTTTCGTATTCCACATGAGAAGTATTTATTGTTATACCTCTTGCTTTTTCTTCCGGAGCCTTATCAATATCTTCATATTTCATTTTTTTGGACCAGCCCTTAGCGGACAATGCCATTGTAATTGCCGCAGTAAGCGTAGTCTTACCGTGGTCAACGTGTCCTATCGTTCCCACGTTAACATGCGGTTTGTTTCTGGTAAACTTCGCCTTAGCCATTTTAAAAATCCCTCCAATCTACTTTTATTCAATTATTTTGATTTATTTATGGCGCCAAACGCTTATTAAAATTAACAGGCTAGCGCTTTGACGCCTTTTATTATATAACATTTTTTTAAAAAATGCTATTCTTTTTTGGCTTTTTCGCCTACAACTTTAGCGGACAAAGATTGGGGCAATTCCGCGTAATGCGAAAACTGCATAGAAAAATTGCCGCGTCCTTGGGTCAGCGACCTTAGGTCTGTGGAATACCCGAACATCTCGGACAGGGGCACTTCGGCTTTGATGTTTTGGATGCCGTTGACAAGCTCCACGCCCAAAACATTGCCGCGCTTGCTGGAAAGGTTGCCCATAACATCGCCCAAATATTGGTCGGGAACGGTTATATCCACGCGCATAATAGGCTCAAGCAACACGGGGTCGGCTTTTGCCATGCCTTCTTTAAACGCCATAGACCCGGCTATTTTAAACGCCATTTCGGACGAGTCAACCTCGTGGTAGCTTCCGTCAAGCACGGTCGCTTTAAAGTCCACGCATTCATACCCCGCCAAAACGCCGCTTTGCTTGGCTTCTTGTATGCCGTTATTAACAGCGGGTATGTATTCTTTGGGAATACTGCCGCCGACCGTTTTGTCCTCAAACACATAGCCCGAGCCGGGCTCCAGAGGTTCTAACTCAATAATGCAATGTCCGTATTGGCCGCGTCCGCCGGTCTGGCGGATATATTTGCCTTCGCTGCGCACTTTTTTTCTGATTGTCTCCCTATAAGCGACCTGCGGCTTGCCGACATTGGCCTCAACCTTGAATTCGCGCATCATGCGGTCAACGATAATTTCAAGATGCAATTCTCCCATGCCGGCTATTATGGTCTGGCCCGTTTCTTTGTCCGTATATGTCTTAAAAGTAGGGTCTTCCTCGGCAAGCTTTATAAGCGCCATTGACATCTTTTCTTGGCCAGCCTTGGTCTTGGGCTCAATGGCGACCTTAATAACGGGCTCGGGAAAATCCATACTTTCCAAAATTATAGGCGCTTTGGGATCGCATAAAGTGTCGCCCGTAGTGGTCTCTTTTAGACCCACAATGGCGCATATGTCTCCCGCATAAACCCTGTCTAGCTCGCTCCTGTGGTTTGAATGCATTTGGATTAGGCGGCCTATACGTTCTTTTTTGTTTTTGGTAGAGTTTAAAACTACGGCGCCGGTCTCAAGCGTGCCGCTATAAACCCTGAAAAACGCCAGCTTGCCGACAAAAGGGTCGGACATGATCTTAAAAGCCAGTCCCGCGAATTTTTCATCGTCCGAGGTCTTTCTCTCAATTGTTTTGTCCGAACCCAGCGACTTGCCCTGAACGTTGGGGATATCCAAAGGACTGGGCAAATAGTCAATTACCGCATCCAGCAGCTTTTGCACGCCTTTGTTGCGATAGCTTGTTCCGCAAAAGACGGGATTTATTTTTAGGCTCAATGTGCCCTTCCGTATCGCCGCCTTTATCTCGTCTTCGGATATTTCGCCGCCTTCCAAGTATTTCATCATCAGGTCATCGTCAAATTCGCAAGCAGTTTCCAAAAGCTCGGAACGGTACTTTTGGGCCAATTCTTTTAGGTCGTCGGGAATTTCAACTTCTTCAATTTGCTGGCCTAAGTCGTCTTTGTATATCGTGGCTTTCATTGACACAAGGTCAATTATGCCTTTGAAATTTTCTTCCTTGCCTATGGGCAATTGCATGGCGACAGGACGGGCGTTGAGTCTGGTTTTCATCATTTCTATGACATTAAAATAGTTAGCGCCGTTTATGTCCATCTTATTCACATAAGCGATGCGGGGAACATGATATTTTTCGGCCTGTCTCCAAACCGTTTCGGATTGAGGCTCTACGCCCCCTTTTGCGCAAAATACCGCGACCGCGCCGTCCAATACTTTTAGGCTGCGCTCCACTTCCACGGTAAAGTCCACATGACCGGGCGTGTCAATCAGGTTTAGCCTGTATCCTTTCCATTGGGTAGTGGTGGCCGCGCTGGTAATGGTGATGCCGCGTTCTTGTTCCTGCTCCATCCAGTCCATTGTCGCCGCGCCTTCGTGAACCTCGCCTAATTTATGGACTTTTCCGGTATAAAACAATATGCGCTCGGATGTGGTGGTCTTGCCTGCGTCAATGTGCGCCATTATACCGAAATTTCGTGTTTTTTCCAAACTAAACTCTCTTGGCATTTATAATAAACTCCTAATTATCTAAAAAACCAGATATTTTACCATTTTCCCCATACCGCAAATTTTTTAGTTTGTCTTAGCATTGCGCGATAATTTGCTGAAAAAATCCAGCAATTTATGCGCTTTAATTTTTTAAAATGCTTATAACTGTTATTATTTGATGAGAAAGAAAAATTATTTTTCGTTTTAAAAATTAATAACGATAATGCGCGAAAGCCTTGTTGGCTTCAGCCATTTTGTGAACATCTTCTTTCTTTTTGACAGCTCCGCCGGTATTGTTATACGCGTCAATAAGCTCGCCCGCCAAGCGCTCTTTCATCGTTCTTTCTGATCTTTTGCGCGCGTAATTAACAAGCCATCTTAGACCCAATGTCTGTCTTCTTTCGGGCCTTACTTCCATGGGCACTTGATAAGTCGCGCCTCCCACCCTTCTTGCCTTAACTTCCAAAACGGGCATAACATTGTTCAGGGCTTGATTAAATATAGCCATAGGCTCTAGGCCTAGTTTTGACTTAGCTAGCTCAAACGCTTCATATACTATTGTTTGGGCCAATCCTTTTTTGCCGTCATGCATTACCTGATTTATAAGCTTGGTAACTGTCTGCGACATATATACCGGATCGGGCAAAACCTCTCTTTTAGGCACCGGGCCTTTTCTAGGCATATAAATTAAACCTCCAATTGTAAATGTCTTAAAAACCGATTATTTAGGGCGCTTTGCGCCGTATTTTGATCTTGCCTGTTTGCGATTAGCCACGCCCAAAGCGTCAAGCGCGCCGCGAATGACATGGTATCTGACGCCGGGAAGATCTCTAACCCTTCCGCCGCGAATCAATACCACGCTATGTTCTTGCAAGTTATGCCCAATGCCCGGAATATAAACGGTAGCTTCCATTTTGTTCACAAGACGGACTCTTGCTATCTTTCTTAAGGCCGAATTGGGCTTTTTGGGCGTCGTAGTCGTAACAGAAAGACAAACGCCTCTTTTTTGCGGATTACCCTGCAAGATGGGCGCTTCGCTTTTCTTTACGCGCTTTTTTCTGCCGTGCTTAATAAGCTGATTAATAGTAGGCATATTTCCTCCATAAAAAATGTTTAAAAGGGATTTTATCCCTTTCCGCATGAATTTCTATGCAACCCGTTAGAAATTCAATTTTTTTCTATACCCACAACCGCGCTTGCAACGTCTATCCCGGCAAGCTTGCCCAGCTCGCGTTTGGACGGGAAGTTATAAACTTCGGTATTATGCTGGGCGCAAGTCTGGACTATTTTGTTGCAAATGCTCTCGTCCGCGTCGGACGCCAAAATCACACACCGCAAGGCGCCTTTAGCGCACGCCTTCAGCACCTGCCTTGTCCCGACAAGCACCGAAGAATTGTTGATAAGCTTTTTGATGTCCGCGTTAGTCATTTTACCCTCTATTTAATCATTATGTTAATCGTTATATAAAAAATTAACCTAATGAATAAATAGCTTGCCACGCAAAAAAATATGCGTCAAATTTCACGCCAAAATATTATAGTATTATTTATCCATACAGTCAAGCGTTTTTTGCGCGAAGCGCCAAAGATATTAAAGTAGCGTTTTAAACATATTAACTCTAAATACGATATTAATAGTTTGTTTTTAAGCAATAAAACATAAGAAAAGAAATTATACCAAAAACAAAAAAACAGCTGTTATTGCTAACAGCTGTTTTTTTATGGTTTTTTTGCACATAGACAAAGGAATAAGGGATTATCAAGACAAGCGGCCTGAAAACATTTAGGATAAAACACATAGCCAAAAACCGTTTGCGTTTTCAGGGCTTGTATCTTGAGATTAAATCAAGATACCGACTTTTGAAACCAGGTCGTTAGCCTGTTCCTTAAAGGAGGTGATCCAGCCGCACCTTCCGATACGGCTACCTTGTTACGACTTCACCCCAGTCATCGAGCTAACCTTAGGCGGCTGCCTCCTAATCGCTTAGGTTGGCGCGCCGACTTCGGGTACTCCCGACGCCCATGGCGTGACGGGCGGTGCGTACAAGACCCGGGAACGCATTCACCCCGACATGCTGATTCGGGATTACTAGCAACTCCTCCTTCATGCGGGCGGGTTGCAGCCCGCAATCCGAACTGAGAACGCCTTTTTGAGATTCGCTTACCGTTGCCGGCTCGCTGCTCGTTGTAGCGCCCATTGTAGCACGTGTGTAGCCCAAGGCGTAAGGGGCATGATGATTTGACGTCATCCCCACCTTCCTCCGGGTGAACCCCGGCAGTCTCTCTAGAGTCCCCGACTTTACTCGCTGGTTACTAAAGAGAGGGGTTGCGATCGTTGCGG
>JAAZDJ010000027.1 GCA_012512255.1 Clostridiales bacterium
GTATGTATTTCGGGGGGCAAGGATTCTTTTTTGATGGCAAAGTGCTTACAAGAGCTAAAAAGGCGAAGCCCCGTAAATTTTGAGCTGGAATTTTTGGTTATGAATCCGGGCTACAGCCCGCAAAATATGGAATCCATAATTCAAAACGCCCGCCTTTTGGAAATCCCTATCAAAGTGTTTGAGTCCGATATTTTTGAGGTAGTTGACCAAGCGGGCGGCTCGCCTTGTTATCTGTGCGCTAGGATGAGGCGGGGACATCTTTACAAAAACGCGCAAAATTTGGGCTGCAACAAGATAGCGCTCGCGCACCATATGGACGACGCCATTGAAACCGTATTGCTGAGCATGTTTTACGGCTCGGAGTTTAAGACGATGATGCCCAAGCTAAAAAGCGCTAATTTTGAAGGGATGGAGCTTATCCGCCCTATGTATATGATAAGGGAAAAGTATATAAAAGCGTGGGCGAACTATAACGGCTTGGAGTTTTTAAGATGCGCGTGCAAAATCACCCAAAGACACGCCCGGCATGAAGAATCCAGCAAGCGCTATGAAATAAAAGAGCTGATAGCGTCTTTGGAAAAAACCAATCCCAATATAGTTCTTAATATCTTTACAAGCATGCACAATGTCAATCTTGACGCCGTGATAGCCTATCGAAAAGGCGGCAAAAAGCATAGTTTTTTGGACGATTATTTAGTTAGCGACGAATATAAAGAATAAAAATTAACAAAGGATATAATATTTTGGAGATATTAAAACATTAATAAACAAAAAACCGCGCCTAAGTTAATAACGCTTATTAAATTCTCTTTTTAAAAAAATAAACTCCAAATCCAAAATAAAATATTATTTAAACTAAGCAAGTATTTAATAAACTTGCTTTTTTTGTTTTGGGTTTTTTGGCGTTTTTATAAATTTGCAATCAAATTTAAAAGGTGTTATTATTATATAAATTATTTGTTTTAAGGTTGAATTTATGAGCTTAAATTTCAGCGCGCGTTTGGAAAATATGGCTGGAACGGCCACAAGAGAGATTCTAAAACTTACGGCCAGTTCGGAAATTATTTCTTTCGCAGGCGGCCTGCCCGCCAACGAATGCCTTCCTATACAAGAAGTGTCCCAAATCGCCCAAGAATTAATGTCCGGCCAGGACGCCAAAAGAATCTTGCAATACGGAACGACCCAAGGGATGTATTCTTTGAGGGAGCTTTGCGTAGATTATGTAAAATCTTTTGGGATTGATAACGCCAGCCCCGATGAGATTTTGATAGTAAGCGGCGGACAGCAAGGGCTGGACTTGGCTTGCAGGGCGTTTTTAGACAAAGGCGATACTATTTTGGTAGAAGCGCCTACATATTTGGCGTTTTTGCAAATCGCGGCGGCTTACGAGGTAAACATTATAGGCGTAAACTCTGTCGCCGACGGCATTGACCTGGACGACCTAGAAGACAAGATAAAAAAACACTCGCCTAAGCTTGTTTATCTTGTGCCCACTTTTTCCAACCCTACGGGCAAAACATATCCTTTGCAAAAGCGAAAATTAATCGCCGAAATGACCCAAAAATATAATGTGATAGTCCTAGAAGACGACCCTTACAGCAAGCTTAGGTTTGCGGGCGAGGAAGTTCCGTCTATCAAAGGCGTTGGCGGCGATAATGTAATCTTTGTGACAAGTTTCTCTAAGATTATCTCGCCCGGGCTTAGAATCGGGCTGTGCGTGGCTAGCGAACCCATAATAAAACAAATGGAAAAATGCAAGCAAGGCGCCGATGTCCATACATCGCACCTAAGCCAAGCCATAGTAAAAGAGTTTTTAAAACGCGACCTTATAAAAAAACAAATCGAAAAAGCAAAACCCATATACAAAACCAAAAAAGAACTAATGGAACAAGCGCTCGCTAAATATATGCCCCAAGAGTTTAATTATACCAAGCCCGAGGGCGGAATGTTCGTATGGGGCGAATTTTTGGCTGATGTGAACACCCAAAGTTTGTTCCCCAAAGCAATAGAAAAAAAAGTCGCTTATGTCTATGGCAATGTTTTTTATCCGCAAAACTCAGGGCATAATACATTAAGGCTTAACTTTTCAAACGCCACTCCCGAGCAGATTGAGACGGGGATAAAGGCGTTGGGGGAACTTTTTAAAGACGAAATAAATAAAATCTAAATAAACTAAAAACGGTAGGTACTAATTATGGCAGCTAAAAAGCATGTAATGGATATCCTGCATGAGCGGGGCTATCTCCAACAAGTTACTTTTGAGGAAGAGTTATATAAAAAATTGGAACAAGAACCGATCGTGTTATACGCAGGGTTTGACCCCACGGCGGACAGCCTTCATATAGGGCATTATATACCGCTTATGGCGATGGCGCATTTGCAAAGGGCGGGCCATAAGCCCATTGTTTTGATCGGAGGCGGAACGGCTATGATCGGAGACCCCTCGGGCAGAACGGAGCTTAGGGCCATGCTGACCAAAGAGGCCATTGAATATAATATGCGCAAGTTCAAAACCCAAATGCAGCGCGTCCTTGACTTTGAGGGCGAGAACAAAGCTATTTTGGCAAACAACGCCGATTGGCTGTTAAAACTTAATTATATTGACTTTATAAGGGACATAGGCGCGTATTTTTCGGTCAATAAAATGCTGACGGCGGAATGTTATAAAAACCGAATGGAAACGGGGCTTACTTTTTTGGAATTTAATTATATGCCCATGCAGGCTTATGATTTTTTGGTGCTTAACCAAAAATATAATTGCTCTTTGCAACTGGGCGGCAACGAGCAGTGGTCCAACATGCTGGCGGGCGCCGACCTTATCCGCCGAAAAGAGCAAAAAGACGCCTATTGCATGACCTTTACGATATTGGAAACCTCGGAAGGCGTAAAAATGGGCAAGTCCGTTCGCGGCGCTTTGTGGCTTGACAAAGACAAGACTTCGCCTTACGAGTTTTATCAATATTTTAGAAATATCGGCGACCATTTAGTCAAACAATATTTAAGCTTGCTGACCTTTATAGATATGGACGAAATCAACGAGCTTACCAAATATCAAGACGAGCGCATAAACAAAGCAAAAGAGCGATTGGCGTATGAGGTTACGCTTTTGGCGCACGGCAAAAAAGAAGCCGACCTAGCGCAAGAGATGGCTAAAGCCGCTTTTGAAGGAGCTGCTGGCAAGATGCCCGCCAAAAAAATCAAAGCAAGCCTGGATATGCCCGTGGTTGACATTATGGTTTTGGCCGAAGTCGCCTCTTCAAAGAGCCAAGCAAGACGGCTTATTGAAGGCGGCGGCGTGATCATAAACCAACAAAAAGTCCAATCTATTGACGATACCCTAGCCCAATACGCCGACGAAAAAGAGTTTATATTGCACAAGGGCAAAAAGGTTCGCATTAAGGTCGTTTTAGATGAATGACGGATACCTTACCATAGGTTCGCAAATTGAAACCGAAATCATAATCAATAAATCGCGGTTTTTGGCAAAAGCCTATCCAATAAAGGATTGGGAGCACGCTACGGCGATTTTGAAAGATTTAAGAAAAGAATACTGGGACGCGACCCATATATGCTATGGATGCATAGCCGACACACAAGCCAATAATATGCGGTTCTCGGACGACGGCGAGCCGCAAGGCACGGCGGGCAAACCTATCTTGGATGTGATAAAGCAAAAAGACTTAAGGTTGGTGTTGGTCGCCGTTATAAGATACTTTGGGGGGATTAAGCTGGGCGCCGGAGGGTTGGTCCGTGCGTATTCCAAGGCGGCGAGCGAAGTTTTGAAAAACGCGCAGGTTATAACGGTCAAGCCTAAAACTTGGGTAAGTTTTTCGGTAAGTTATTCGGACCTTAATAAAATAGATTATATGCTTCAAAACAAAAACATTGAGCTGGTAAGCAAAGAATGGGGCGAAAATGTTAAGATAAAACTTTATGCTAATAACTGTTACTTGCGTGAGTTTTTGGATAATCTCAAAACCGCCCTTAATCTAAACGAGAGTGAGATTTTTTTGAAAGAAGGTGTATAAAAAATGAAAATCATCAAGACGCAAAACCCAAAACCGAAACCCATAGGCAAAATTAAGTTTGGAACAGTGTTTACCGACCACATGTTTGTGGCTAAATATTCGGCCGATAAAGGCTGGCATGACGAGACAATCCAGCCTTATCAACCTTTTGTCTTGGACCCGTCTTCTTCAATTTTTCATTATGGCCAGGGCGTTTTTGAAGGACTCAAAGCGTATAAAAACCATTTGGGCGAGATAATGATGTTCAGGCCATTGGAAAACTTCAAAAGAATGAATTCTTCCAACGAGCGTATGATGATACCGCCCATTGACGAGCATAAAATGCTCCAAAATCTTGTGGAGCTTGTGCGCCTTGACCAAGATTGGATACCCACAGGCGAGGGCGAATCATTGTATATCAGGCCGGTTATTATCGCCAACGATAATTCTTTGGGAGTCCATACGGCCCAAAACTATATAATGTTCATAATAATGTCGCCGGTAGGCGCGTATTACGCCAACGGCCTTGCGCCCGTAAGGCTTTATGTGGAAGAGTTTTATGTGCGCGCCGCTAAAGGCGGCACGGGCAATTACAAATTCATAGGAAATTACGCCGCCAGCTTAAAAGCTAGCGACAAAGCCGAAAAATTGGGTTACGACCAAGTATTATGGCTGGACGCCCAATACAAAAAGTATGTGGAAGAAGTCGGCAGCATGAATATCTTTTTTGTCAAAAACGGCGAAGTCATTACGCCCTCTTTGGAAGGCAGCATTTTGCCCGGCATTACCAGGATGTCAATAATAGAGTTGTTAAGATATAAGGGCTATAAAGTTACAGAAAGGCTTATTGAGATAGAAGAAGTTATAGAAGGCATTAAGTCGGGCGAGGTTACAGAGTGTTTTGGCACGGGCACCGCCGCGGTTGTGTCGCCCGTGGGGGTCATCGGCTACAATGGGCAGGACTATACCGTAGGAGACGGAAAAACGGGCAAGATTACTTTGGACGCTTACAAAAGCCTTACCGATATCCAGCACGGAAGAGCGCCCGATGTGTTTAATTGGACTTATAAAATAAAATAAAAAAAATAAAGCGCCCTGATATACAGGGCGCTTTTTGGTTGTTTGAAAGGCTTTGTTTATTTGAAAGGGTTTACTTTATATCTGCCTATCAGCGCGCAAATCAAATCATACAACCACCAAATAAAGCCTATGCCTATCAAATGCAGCAAAAATTTTATGACAAAAAACTTTACGCTGCCTTTGTAGAGCTTGTCCAAGCCAAAAGGCATGATACACAGTATCAGCAAAATCAAATCAAATTTCTTTTTTGCCATTAATCATTTTCTCCTCTTATTTTTTTATTTAATAATGTAATCATTTTAACACAAATAAGGTTAATATCCTATTTTTTTTGATTAATTATAATTGGATTAGTCTTTTTTTTCCATTGCTGGAAAAATTTTTACATTGAATTTTTGTATAATTTCATATATCCTTTTTAATGAAAACAAGGCGAGGGATATAATATGAAAAGGATACTAACGATCTTTTTGTGCTGCGTCGCGGCATTTTCTTTTAATTTGTTTTTTGGATGTTCCGATAACGACAATTACAAAGACCAAATTCCGTCTGAGACAACCAATGACAACATTATTGACGACGGTTTTGATATGCCTTATGAAAACGGCGGCGGCGGTATTGAGGAAAGCGCCGATTTGGACAACCAAAACGAGCCCGCATTGGTTTTGAGCGAAAACAAGGTTCAGGCCAAAACCATCGTCAACATACGGGCACAAGCTTCCGCGCAAGCGGAAGTTTTGGGGCAATTACATAATTTTGAGACATTGCCTTTGATATCAAAAGTCAACGACAATTGGTATGAAGTATTTTACAACCAAAACAAAGCTTATATTTCCGCCAATCCGTCTTATACCCGTATTGTAAAATGGCGCAATTTTACGCCGCATTTAGTTTCGGGAATGCAAGTCCAGGCATTGACCGTAGTCAATATAAGGGCTCAAGCCACGACACAATCCGAAGTTTTGGGAAAATTGAATAGGTTGGAGCACCTCCCTTTGATTGAAAAAATCTCGCAAAATTGGTATAAAATATTATACAAGGGTCGACAAGCTTATATTTCAGCCAATCCCGATTATACAAGGGTTTACGACCCCGAAAAAGTCAGCGCCCAAATAGAAAACATAATTTCCGAAGGCAAAAAAGTGCTGGGCGTGCCTTATGAGTATGGCGCGCAAAGACTTTTGTTCCACAACGGCAAGCCCAATCCCAATTTTAAGGGAAAGACTTTTGATTGTTCGTCTTTTGTTCAATATGCGTTTTATATGGGCGCCCAAATCAAATTAAAGGCCGATTCAAGAAGCCAAAGCAAAGAAGGAATCTTAATAAACGAGTCCGAGCTTGAGCGCGGCGATTTGATTTTTATGTGGAGTTCGGCAAGAAGATACAATACGGGCATAGAGCGCATCGGTCATGTGGTTATATATTTGGGCGATAACAAGATTTTGCATACTTGGGGAATTGGCGGAGTTAGAATCCAAGACTACTCGTCGGGCTGGCGTCAAAGATTTATACTTGCAAGAAGAATGTTATAAGGAAAGTGATGTAATCACTTATAACCAAAAGTGGTAATTGACTTAAATTGTAAATTATTTATATTATTTAAAAAGGAGCTAGATATGGATGCGATTGAAGCAATTAAGTCAAGAAAAAGCGTGAGAAAGTTTTCTTCTCGCCCTATACCACACAATGTTATTTATGACATTATTGATTGCGCAAGGTTGGCCCCAAGCGCAAAAAACGCGCAGCCTTGGCGCTTTGTGGTCGTAACCGAACCTAAAATGAAACAGGCGATAGCGACTATAACGGATTACGGCAAATTTTTGGACAAAGCGCCTGTTTTGATCGCGGTATTTTGCAACAGCAATACCCAATACATGGTAGAAGACGGAAGCGCCGCGACTCAAAATATATTATTGGCGGCGACCGCGCATGGTTTGGGCTCGTGCTGGGTGGCGGGCTATAACAAATATTACGAAAAAAGCGTGGCAATCTTACTTAACGCGCCGCAAGATATGCGCTTGATTTCGATTGTCGCGCTGGGATACCACGACAATCCGATAGGAAGAGTAAAAAAGCGCGAACTTGAAGATGTGCTGGTTTTTGAGCATTTTTAACGCATAATTGACAATTTATTTAAAGATAAATATTGCCAAAGTTATCAAAGCGTTGTTAAAAAACGCAAACTTGTATCAAAATCTTGACAAAATTATTTATTAATTAGCTTATATTCTTTACAGTTTAAAACTGTTGTGGTATAATTATTGGCGTTAATTCGTTATAGCGAAAAAATTTTACTTATGGAGAAAGGGTGATTATGGAAAAAGCATTTGCAAAAAATTTGAGGATGCTCCGTAAGGAGCGCAAACTCAGCCAACAAAAACTTGCCAGTCAGGTAGGCGTAACGCAGCAATGTGTCAGCGAATGGGAAAAAGGCAAGATTGAGCCTACGATGTCTCCGCTTTGGAGATTGGCCGATGTTTTTGACATCAGCATTGACGAATTGATTGGCAGGAAAGAATTGATTTAACAAAAATCAATCATACTTAAAAGAAGGCGGCTTTTAAAAAAACCGTCTTCTTTTTTTTATTTTTTTAATATATTTTAGAAAATTATCTTTTTTTATTATGGTTATAAATTTGGGGATAACAATATGTTTTAAAAAATCATATGTTATTAATAATATAAATGTTGACAAAAGAAGTATTTGTGTGATATTATGTTTGGTAAATATATTCAGACCATGACCGGAACAAGTAAGTTAATTTGTCGGACTTTCAGAGAGCTGTCGGGCGGTGCAAGAC
>JAAZDJ010000028.1 GCA_012512255.1 Clostridiales bacterium
TTAGCTTTTATGCAAGTCACGCCGCGATTGAGTTTTTGCATTATCACAGCGGCCAATTCATCGGGGTCGTCAATTATTATCTCAAACCTTACGGCCGATTTGAAGCCCTGCAAGATTGTCTCGCTTACTCGCGCGCCCACAAACATTTCAACTATAGAAAGCATAATAGGGTCAAGGCTTGAAAACAAGACAGCGCTTACCAAGACGATAATGCCGTCAAAGAAAAAGATAAAATACGAGATGCCTGTCGCGCTGTATTTTTTGTTTACTAATGCGGCCAAAATATCCGTTCCGCCCGTGCTGCCGCCTATTTTTAACATAATAGCCAAGGCCGCGCCGTTCAAAACCCCTCCCGCAAGCGCCGCCAAAATTTTTTGCTGGGGCGCGTATCTAAAAGTAATATCGGTATTAAGCTCAAGCTGCTCCAAACCAATCAGCATTAAAGAAATTAATATGGTAGAGGCCAAAGTTTTTAGGGTAAAATCCCAGTTCAAATATTTAAAAGAAATAATAATCAATGGTATGTTAAGGGCAAAGATTATATAACCGGAATTGATTGCGCCATTGGATAAAATTTCCACCATTGAGGCTATGCCTGTGACCCCGCCCGGGGCGAAGACATTGGGAACGATAAAAGAATGAATTCCAAACGCCCTCAGCGCGCTGGAGACAATTAGCACCGCGCCTATACCCAAAAAATAAAAAAACTTATTTGTCTTTTTCATTTTGATAAAACCATCTCAAAATTTTTTTAATTATTTTAACTACATATTATTATATATGTCCCAAAAAATATAAAAACATTTGAACATATATAGCAAATATAAATATATAGGTTTAAACCAAAAAGTCAAGATATTGTGACATTGGCGCTTTTTTGACGCAGTATTTTTGCGTTTAGTATAATTGCTTAATCAAATAACTTTGTGTTATACTAAACCATAAATCAAGGTAAATCCAAAAATTATGTCTTTAATAGAAGTAAAAAACGTAAAATACGCTTATAATTACGGCAGCCAAGACGCTATCATCGCCGTTAACGATGTTTCCTTTAGCATCAACGAAGGCGAGTTTGTGGCGCTTGTGGGTCATAACGGCAGCGGCAAATCCACTTTGGCCAAAATGCTAAACGGGCTTATCATCCCATTGGACGGCGATGTCTTAATTGATGGGATGAACACGCGCGACGATTCCTTGCTATACGATATAAGACGGCAAATAGGCGTAGTGTTTCAAAATCCCGACAACCAAATGGTAGCCACCATAATAGAAGACGACGTCGCTTTCGGGCCCGAGAATTTGGGTCTAGACCCAGAAGAGATACGGCAAAGGGTGGATTGGGCGCTAAAAGCCGTTGGAATGGAAAAGCACAAAAAAGGCATGCCTTTTAAGTTGAGCGGCGGGCAAAAACAGCGCGTAGCGATAGCGGGCGTTTTGGCGATAAAACCAAGGATTTTGGTATTGGACGAGTCCACCTCTATGCTGGACCCAAAAGGCAGGACCGAAGTCCTGAATGTGATTAAGCGCCTTAATAAAGAAGAAAACATAACAGTTGTGTTGATCACCCATTATATGGACGAAGCCACGGATACGGACCGTATCATTATATTGAATAAAGGAAAAATAGCTTATATCGGCGGCAAAGAAATATTTTTGGAGGAACAAAGACTAAAAAGCTACGGGCTAAATGTCCCGTCCCATATTCATATCGCCAATTCTTTGCGCCAAGGCGGAATGGATATAGGCCAAATTTGGAGTGAGAGCGATTTAGAGGAAGAGATATGCCGATTATTATAGAAAACTTATCATATACATACAGCCCCAAAACCGTTTTTGCGCACGAGGCTTTAAAGAATGTGCATATGACCATAGACGACGGCGAATTTGTGGGCATTATAGGGCATACGGGCAGCGGCAAGTCCACTTTGGTTTTGCATCTTAACGGGCTTATCAAACTCACATCGGGCAAAATTTTGGTCAACTACATAGATTTAAGCAAAAAATACGACTACAAAAAATTAAGATCCACGGTCGGCATAGTATTCCAATATCCCGAATACCAGCTTTTTGACGAAACGGTTGAGAAAGACATAGCCTTCGGGCCAAAAAATTTGGGCCTTAGCAAAGAGGAAGTCGCCTACAGAGTCCGAACGGCTATGGAAATGGTCGGGCTTGACTACGAGAGCGTAAAAGACCGTTCGCCTTTTGAGCTGTCGGGCGGTCAAAA
>JAAZDJ010000029.1 GCA_012512255.1 Clostridiales bacterium
GATTATAAAAAAGGATTTATTAATTCTTTGCTGGAATTAATAAAAACAACTTTATATTATGTGCCTTCAAGCGTAGAAGAAAATGAACGCGATATTTCTTTATATTTACATAGCAAGTTAACCGCATGCGTTGCTGCAAGCATGTATGATTTTTTATCTTGCAATCAAGAAAATTATAGTTATAGAGAGTATTTATTTGACAAAGAACAAAATAATAAAAAGCAATTTAAAGAAGAACAAGCCTTTTTAATGGCAAGCGTTGATTTAAGCGGAATCCAAAAATTTATATACACAATAACCACCGAACAAGCGCAAAAGCAATTGCGCGCGAGGTCAATTTATCTAGAGCTTATAATGGAAAACTTGATAGACGAGATACTTAATAATCTAGGTTATTCAAGATGCAATTTGCTATATTCGGGCGGCGGTCATTGCTATATTTTGATAGGCAACACGGAGAGCAATAAAGATAAATTCAAAGAAATTATCAAACAGCAAAACAATTGGTTTATAGACAATATGGGCATCGCTTTGTATGCCGCCAGCGCTGTTGAGGAATGTTCGGCTAATCAATTAAAGGGCGTTAAAAGCCAGTCAAACGAAACCAATATGACAGCAAATGAAAAAAATGCAAATAGTTCATCCAATCAATCACAAGATAAAGTCATTAAAGATGACAAAAAAGAATATTATATGATTTTTGACTCATTATCCGACCAATTATCCAAGGCAAAAACTCAAAGATATGACCTAGACCAAATCACCCGACTCAATTCCGACCAAAAATACGGCTCAAGAGAATGCAAATTTTGCGGTTTGTCAACCCAATCCGATAATGACATGTGCGATATATGCGATTCTTTGATTTATTATAGCCCGAGATTTTTAGAAAAAGACAGCGTGTTTGTGATAACCAACCGACCTATCAAAGACAAAAAATCGCTAAAAATGTTTTCATATAAAGCAAATGAAATAGATAAAAATGATAACAATGATAAAAATGATAACAATAATAAGAAAAGATATAACGATAATTATCTACATGTATGTTCCAAAGACGAGATAAGCGACTTCCCGCAAGACCAAATAGTAAGAATATATTCCAAAAATTCCTTTGATATAGGCCATCCAAAAGAAATCAAAATTTATATGGGCGATTACCAAAAAAAAGGATACACCTTTGACGACTATGCCCAAAAAAGCATAGGCATAAAAAGATTAGGCGTTTTAAGGGCCGATGTGGACAGTCTAGGCGCGACTTTAAAATACGGTCTTGATATACACGATGAAATAAACTATTCCACCATTTCAAGAACAACCGCCTTGTCCGAAAGCCTATCAATGTTTTTCAAATATTATATTAACGAAATCCTAGAAAACAGAGGCAAATATTCAAAGGTATCCCTTATCAACAATAAGGTATCCCTTATCAACAATTTTGAAAACAGAAATTTATCCGTCGTGTATAGCGGCGGCGACGATTTATTTATAATAGGAAGCTGGAACGAAGTTTTGGAATTCGCGCTAGATTTGCATTACTTTTTCGGGCAATATACTTGCGAAAAATTAACGCTTTCGGCAAGTTTTGCGATGTATCCCTGCGCCTACCCATTCGCCGCGATAGCGTTTGAGACAAGCGAATTATTAAACTACGCGAAAACAAGCGGCAAAGACTGCATTGCGATATTTGAAAAAGACCCCAAAAATGTCTTTAAATGGGACGAATTAAGAGAAAAAGTAATTAATGAAAAACTGCATTTTCTGCTGAAGTATTATAGCGATAACCCTAGCCCTAACCCTGAGGCGTCAACCCATATGTCCCAAGTCCATAATCTTTTGGAGCATATACGGCTTATAGAAGAAGACCGCAACAATCTAGCGAAATTTGCTTATTTGCTGGCTAGAATAAAAGCCAATAAAGAACTTGTCTATGATAAAGATGACGAGTTCATTAATAAAATTTATTCTTGGGCAAAATCGGAAGAAGACCGCAAACAACTGCTTGCGGCGTTAACATTATTTATCTATTTAAATAGGGAGGAAAAAGATGAACAATAGTAATCAGCCACAATATCAAATTCCGCGCGACTCCAAAAAACCTCAAAATAATACGCGCGCGAATAAAACGCCAAAACTCAAGCAACCCGATCCTAAATTTTTCCAAAATGTTAAAGAAAACTTTGCTTCGGTAGCGGAACAAGTTATGCGCAAATTATGTCAAGAAAAAATAAAACTATCGGCTAGTCAATTGCGTAATATTTTTTCATTAATTAACGATATCAATTTCAAAATCCACCAAAAAGGAGAATTAGACTCGGAGATTCAAAACGATATAAAATATTTGCAAGTAAGAATATATTACGCTTGCGGAAAAGATAGCGTCCCAAAAGGAAAAGACCGCGGTCCAGTAACAATTTTTGTGGACGAATCGCGGATAATTGAGCTGTTATTATGCGTTGACAGCGTAGAAAAATGGGCAATCTTTAGCAAATACGCCGAGGCGTTAGTGGCTTTTCATAAATACTACTTTGGCGGAAAAGAATAAAACGGAGGAAAATTTATGAGCGAAAAAATCATTATCACAGGAGATATAGAGGTAAAAACAGGTTTGCATATCGGCGGGGGCGAAAACCCTTCGTCTATCGGCGCGGCCAATGTGGTTATAAAAGACCCTGTAACCAAACTTCCTATTATTCCTGGAAGCAGCCTAAAGGGCAAAATCAGGTCGTTGCTCGCTAAAGAAAGGGGTTCAAAGGATCATTCCCAAGACGGCGAAGACATTTTCAAATTATTTGGCGGTTCGCCCAAGTCCTCAAGATATTACGAATCAAGGTTGCAATTTTTTGATTGCTTTTTGACTAATCACGAAAAATTAGGCAATCCAACCGAGATCAAATATGAAAACAAAATAAACCGCGAAAAATCAACAGCGAGCTTAAGGTCAAACGAAAGAGTTATCAAAGGCGCGGTTTTTGGATTTAAGTTGGTATATAACATCCCTTGCCAAGAAGATAACATTCAAGACGAGATTATAAAGAATTTTAATATATTAGCTGAAGGGCTCAAATTATTGCAATTGGACTATCTAGGCGGCAGCGGCACAAGAGGATACGGCCGAATCGCGTTTGATAAACTCAGCGCGAAAAGCGTTGGAAAAGATAAGGATGACCAACTGCTTACAAAACTTAATGATATATTAAAGGATTGCAATAATTATGCGCGTTTATTTGATTAAACTAAAGTTTAATACAGCCGTCCATTTTGGCGACGACCAAGCCACGCCTGACAAATCTTTGTCAAACATTACAATGCACGCTGATTCGTTTTATTCGGCCTTGCTGATAGAAAGCCTAAAAAACGGCGGCGAAGAACAATTAAGAGAGACTCATCAAATTTTTTGCAAAGGCGCGTTGATATCGGACTTAATGCCGTATTACGAGGATAAATACTTTATACCCAAGCCAATCATACATTTTTATAGCAACCAAAAAACCAAAAAACAAAATCAAGAAACTAATCAAGAAACTAATCAGGAGGACCAAAAACAAAAAGACAAATTCGGCAAGAAATTAAAAAGCCTTAAATATATCAATATTAATAGCTTGGACGATTATTTGCGCCAAGGCCAAGACGGCGGGCAATACAACCCCGAAAAAGACCAAGAAATGTTGGACAAGATAGGCAAAAATCAGACTAGGGTAATGATGTGCCTAGAAACCGTAGAAGGTAATCGTCAAATAAGGTTAGAAAACCCTATGCCGTATTTCTATGGCGTATTTTCTTTTGCCGAAAACAGCGGGTTATATTTGCTTTTAAAAATTAATGAAAAAGATTTTGATCTAATAAAATCCCTTATCTACTCATTGGGCTATAGTGGCATAGGCGGCAAAGTAAGCTGCGGCTTGGGAAAATATGAAATCCAAGATTGCTTTGAGATCGCCAAAGAAGACAAGCTTAAAATGTTTGACGAACATCTTGATTATAAAAAATATCCTTCGTTTATGACGCTTTCGGTATGCTTTCCAAAACAAGATGAGCTAAAACAAGCCCATGAAAACGCAAACTATATGCTTCTAAAGCGCAGCGGTTTTGTCCAATCAGCCAAGTATTTTGACACCTTGGTAAAAAAGAAAGATATGTATGTCTTTGCGCCGGGGTCTACTTTTAAATATGGTTTTAAGGGAGATATTTTTGATGTTTCCAAAGACGGCAACCACGAAGTTTATAGGTATCTAAAACCATTTTTTATTGGAGTCAAATATGAAAAAAAGCAAAATGATACGCGCGTATAAAATACATATAACCGTGCTTACCAGCGCGCATATAGGCTCGGGCGAAACAATCCCAAAGTATGCCTATATATACGACAAAGAATCGGGTTATTTCAAAATAATCAACCAAAAAAAATTGACCGAGCTATTGGTTGAGCGTAATGTTTTTGACGAGTATCTTGGATTGATTTCTAAATTGCCCGAATATTGCGATAATGAAAAATCTTCTTTAAATGATTTTTTGGATAAATGGGAGCTTGCCCAAGACGATATTATACAATCATTTACCCAATACACAGTAAAAAATGAAAACCCCCAAGATTTCAAATTTTACAACATAAAACTTTTTATCAAAGATAGCGACAACAGACCCTATATACCCGGCAGCAGCATAAAAGGCATGCTGATTGGCGCGATAAGCTCCGACTCAGCCGACAATATTAAAGCCATAAGTCGCGCCATTTCAATTGCCGACAGCGCGCCTATCAGCCTTGACAACCTTATGATAAATAAGGTGTATAGATTTAATTATAAAGAAGATAAGGATTTAAGTTTAAATGAATATGTCGAGTTTTTAAGACCTAATACCCAAATTTGCGCGATAATGAAGCTGGACGAAAGCGTAATAAGCATAAAAGAGCTAAAAGCCCACCTTGAAAGAGTATATAACGATTATTTTCAACTTTATCTTTCAAAGTTCGCAGATCTTGATAATATTTATATCCCAACCATAACCCCAAAAGCGTATTTAGGCGCGTTTACGGGATATCCCATTAAGACGATTGTTTATCCTAAACATAAAGAAAATGCCCCTAAAAAAGCGCCCGATTATTTAGCGCGAATTTTGAATAAAAAACCGCTAAAATGCACCAAGCTAAATAACCGCCTGCAAGAAAACGGCGCTATCCAAATCCAATTTGAAGAAATACCAATGGAAAAAACCAAAAATGAGATTAGAACTTAATTTCTTTGCCCCAAACGGCGTTATGCCCGTAGATTATAGACCCTATTTTATGAGCTATATAAAATCAGCCCTATCAAAAAATTTTAAGCCGATATTTGACCATGTCTATGACAAGGCCGAGCCAAAGTCTAAGTCTTTTACATTTGCCGTAGTGTTCAAAAATTCCAAAATAGTCAATGATGTTATCCGCTTTGACGATTGCAGGTTCAAATTGCTGATTACTTCTTTTGACCATTCGTTGATATTGTATTTGTATAACTCATTTGTTAAAGAGCGAAATACCAAAAAGCGGTTTAACGATGATTTTGAGATCCAACTCAAGAGATTGTTTTTGGCGCCTCATCCGATTATCAAACAAAACCAAATCCGCATAAAATTTTTGAGTCCGCTGCTGGTTAGGGTTCACGACGCCCAAGATAATCAAGACCGATATTTGACATATATGGATGAGGGGTTTAACGCCCAGCTTAACCAAATAACCCAAAGAATGCTGCAAGACAATAAAATTGACTGTCCCAACCCGACTATTGATTTGCGCCCGTATCAAGCCAAAACCACAGTCGTGAAAAATATGGGAATGGCTTTTTGCGCCAATATCGGCGAATACATATTATCGGGCGATACCGATATCCTTAATATATTGCTAAAAGGCGGAATGGGCAGCAGGCGCGGGCAGGGCTTTGGGATGTTTTATGTGGTCAAACAGTCTGTCGCTTAAGAAAAAAGATAAAACAAGGCGCTGCCGACAGATAAAAAATCATTAAAAATATGTTATAATTAATATATACCCCAAAAATTTTTCCAAAAAA
>JAAZDJ010000030.1 GCA_012512255.1 Clostridiales bacterium
ATAATAAATAATAAAAATATTGGCAACAAAAATCAGATGTTTTGTTTTAAATTTTTATGAAGCAAATCATATTTCTTTATAATTAATTGCCATACGCTACATAATTTGGTTTTTTTATTGACTTAAGCCGACCATAATGCTAAAATAAAATAACAATCTTTATGATTTTCTATAATATTTTTTATTTTGTTAAAATAAAAAAAGGAGACTATGATGAGCAAATTCAGTATAGGGGTGGACTTCGGGACTTTAAGCGGTCGCGCTGTTTTGGTGGATGTCAACACGGGCGAAGAGGTCGCGAGCGCCGTTTATGAATATCCGCACAAAGTTATGGACGAATATTTGCCCGACGGCAAGACCAAGCTAGGCATTGATTGGGCGTTGCAGCATCCGCAGGATTATCTGGACGTGTTATCCAATACGATACCTCAAGTTTTAAAAAGCGCCAATGTTTCCAGCGAAGATGTAATAGGAATTGGGATTGATTTTACGGCTTGCACGATATTGCCCACTGATAAGGCAGGCAAACCGCTTTGTTTTTATGACGAGTTCAAAAGCGAGCCTCACGCCTATGTGAAGCTATGGAAACATCACGCCGCGCAAGAACACGCCAATAGACTCAACGAGATAGCGTCCAAGCGCCAAGAAAAGTTTTTGGATTTATACGGCGGCAAGATAAGCAGCGAATGGCTGGTGCCCAAGGTTATGCAAATTGCCGAGGAAGCGCCCCATATCTATAACGCGGCGGACAAAATAATAGAAGCGGCCGATTGGATTGTTTTAATGCTGACAGGCCAAGAAAAACGCAACAGTTGCACGGCGGGATATAAAGCTATATGGCACAAACATAGAGGTTATCCCAGCAAGGATTTTTTCCGCGAGCTTAACCCGATGCTTGAGGACTTGGTAGATTCTAAGCTGTCGCGGGATATTTATCCCATAGGCGCGAAAGCGGGCGAAATCAATGATTTTGGCCATAAACTTACCGGGCTAAAAAAAGGCACCGCGGTGGCGGTAGGCAATGTTGACGCGCATGTTTCTGTGCCCGCGGTAGGCATTACGGAACCCGGCAAAATGCTTATGATTATGGGCACATCTACCTGCCATATGCTGCTGGGCGAGCAAGAGCGCGCGGTTCCGGGCATGTGCGGCGTGGTTGAGGACGGTATTTTGCCCGGGTATATGGGTTATGAAGCGGGGCAATCCTGCGTAGGCGACCATTTTGACTGGTTTGTCAAAAATTGCGTTCCCGTTCATTATCGCCAAGAAGCGCAAAAACAGAACATTGGCATTCACGACTATTTGACCAATTTGGCGTCGCGACAAAAAGTCGGCCAAAGCGGTCTTTTGGCGCTTGATTGGTGGAACGGAAACCGTTCCGTCTTAGTGGATGTGGATTTGACGGGAATGATTTTGGGAATGACATTATTGACCAAGCCCGAAGAAATTTACCGAGCCTTGATAGAGGCTACCGCATACGGCACAAGGATGATAATAGAGACTTTCCGCGAAAACGGCGTCCCTATCCATGAGCTTTACGCCGCGGGCGGCATAGTCTTTAAAAATCCTATGATGATGCAAATTTACGCCGATGTAACCGGCATGGAAATAAAATTAAGCGCATCCCCCCAAACCCCCGCTTTAGGCAGCGCGATATTCGGCGCATTGGCGGCGGGAGCTGAGCGCGGCGGTTATGATAACATTGTGGACGCCGCAAAAGCTATGTCTAAGGTAAGGAAAGATTTGATTTATAAGCCTATAGTTGAAAATGTCAAGGTTTATGATAAATTATACCAAGAATACAAAATTTTGCATGACTATTTTGGTCGCGGCGCTAACGATGTAATGAAAAGACTTAAAGCTATAAAGGAAGAAACAAGATGCTAAAAGATTTGAAACACGAAGTTTGGGAACAAAATCTCAACCTTGTCAAACACAATCTCGTAATTTTCACATGGGGCAATGTGTCGGGCATTGACAGGCAAAAAGGCATTATCGCCATTAAGCCAAGCGGGGTTGAATACGATGTCTTAAAGCCCGAAGACATCGTTTTGGTTGATCTGGACGGCAAAGTTGTCCAAGGCAAGCTAAACCCCTCGTCGGATACGCCTACTCATATTGAGTTGTATAAAAATTTCGAAAATTTAGGCGGCATTGTCCATACGCATTCTACTTACGCTACGGCTTGGGCGCAGGCGGGCAAGCCGATCAAATGCTACGGCACGACGCATGCCGATTATTTTTACGGCGAAATACCTTGCACGCGCGCCCTCACAAAACAAGAAATAACCGCAGATTACGAAAAAAACACCGGCAAGGTAATAGCCCAAACATTCGCAGAATTGAATTTGGACATAACAGCCATGCCCGCGGTTATAATCAAGTCGCACGGGCCTTTTGCGTTTGGCAAAAGCCCCAAAGAAGCCGTGTTTAACGCGGCCGTTTTGGAAGAGGTGGCAAAAATGGCATGGCTAAGCCGGCAAATAAACCCCGATATCGTATCGGTTGACCAATATTTGCTTGATAAGCATTATTTAAGAAAGCATGGCAAAAACGCTTATTACGGACAAAAAAACAAAAGATAATAAAAAAATATTTTTAAACTAGGAGAGAGCAATGAAAGATAAAATTCTTTATTTTGTAGTAGGAAGCCAGCATCTATACGGCGAAGAAACCCTAAAGCAAGTGGCGGAGCACGCGCAAGAGATGGCACGATTTTTAGATTCGCAAGAAGACAATCCCGTAACAATCAAGTATTTGGACACGGTCAAAACCCCCCAAGAAGTAACCGATATGTGCCAAAAGGTCAATTTTGACCCCCAATGCGTGGGCATTATCGCGTGGATGCACACATTTAGCCCCGCTAAGATGTGGATTAACGGGCTAAAAATCCTAAACAAGCCCATGCTACACCTTCATACCCAATACAACGAAAAAATCCCGTATGATTCCATTGATATGGATTTTATGAACCTTAACCAAGCGGCGCACGGCGACAGGGAGTTCGGGCATATCGTAACCAGGCTAAGAATAAGGCGCAAAATCGTAGTAGGCTATTACAAAGACCCCGATGTCTTAAAACAAATCTTTGTTTTCGCTAGAGCCGCCGCAGCGGCCGCCAAGTCCAAGACCTTAAAGGTGGCTAGGTTTGGGGACAATATGCGCGAAGTCGCGGTAACCGAGGGCGATAAGGTTGAAGCGCAAGTCAGGCTTGGTTGGTCAATCAACGGTTACGGACTAGGGGACTTAGTGGAATATATAGACAGGGTATCCCAAAAAGAAATTGACGGATTGGTTGAAACATACAAAGAAAAATATGTTTTCCAAAAAGATATAGACTTAGAAGCCGTAAAGACGCAAGCCAAATACCAAATTGCGCTGGAAAGATTTTTGCAAGACGGCGGCTTTGACGCTTTTACCACCACTTTTGAAAACCTACACGGATTAAAACAGCTTCCGGGCTTGGCTTGCCAAGTTCTTATGGAAAAAGGCTACGGCTTTGGCGCGGAAGGCGATTGGAAGACGGCAGCCTTGACACATCTTGTTAAATATATGGCGGCAGGATTGGAAGGCGGTTCTTCTTTTATGGAAGATTACACCTACCATCTTGAAAAGGGCAAACAAGCAATTTTAGGCGCGCATATGCTGGAGGTTTGTCCGACTATCGCCGAGGGCAAGCCTTCGTTGGAGGTTCATCCCTTAGGCATAGGCGGAAAAGAGCCGCCCGCAAGGTTGGTGTTTGAGGGCAAGACAGGCGACGCCATGCTAATAACTTTGGTGGATATGGGCGACCGCTTTAGAATGATTGTCAATAAAGCGCGCATAATCAAGCCCCAAGCCATGCCCAAATTGCCTGTGGCAAGAGTCCTATGGCAGCCATTGCCCGATATGGCGACCAGCGCTCAAGCCTGGATAATGGCGGGCGGCGCGCATCACAGCGTATTGACCACCCAGCTAGAGCTGGAGCATATCCAAGATTTCGCTAGAATAATGGATATAGAGCTTATAGTAATAGACCAAAACACCGATATTAACCGCTTAGAAAACGAGCTTATGATATCCGATTTTGTCTGGAGGTCCAAAAACTAAGGCAAGGTTTTATGGAAATTAGCAAAGTTGATAAAAAACATGTAAGACTCAACGAAGGCTTTTTTCAAGAGCGTCAAAAAATCAATCTTACGGGCATAAAAAACATCCATGAGCGCTTTTTGGAAACAGGCAGGTTTGAGGCTTTAAAACAAAATTGGAAGGAAGGACAGCCCAACAAGCCGCATGTGTTTTATGATTCGGATGTCGCGAAATGGATAGAAAGCGCGGCTTATGTCCTAATGGGCCAAGAAGATTTGGAGCTTGAGAAGCTATGCGACCAATATATTGATTTGATAGAGGCCCGCCAAGAACAAAACGGTTATTTTAACAGCTATTTTTCTTATTTGGAGCCCGATAAAAAATGGCGATACAGGACGGAGCATGAATTATATTGCGCCGGGCATCTAATAGAAGCCGCGATAGCGTATAAAAAAGCGACCCAAAAAGAAAAGTTTTTGGACATTGTTAAAAAACTGGCCGACCATATTTACCAAGTTTTTGTGATAGACAAAAGCGCGGCTTTTGTAACGCCGGGCCATGAAGAAATAGAGCTTGCTTTGTATAAGCTGTATAAAGAAACAAACCAAAAAAAATATTTGGAGCTTGCCAAGTTTTTTATAGACCAAAGAGGCCAAAAACCTGAGCCCGTATATGAAACCGTGGATAACCGCTATGACCAATCGCATATCCCGGTAAGGCAACAGCAAACGGCCGAAGGGCACAGCGTAAGGGCGCTATATTTATATTCGGCGATGGCCGATTTGGGCAAAGAATATAACGACCAAGAGCTAATAACGGCGTGCAAAAGCATTTTTGAGAATATTGTAAACAAGCGGATGTATATCACGGGCGGCGTGGGTTCATCCCATTACGGCGAGGCTTTTACTTATGATTACGATTTGCCCAATTTGACCGCTTATGCCGAAACTTGCGCCGCAATAGCGCTTATAATGTTTTGCGACCGCATGAGCGAAATTGAGCTGGATTCCAAATACGCCGACACTATTGAGCGGGCGTTATATAACAATGTCTTGGCGGGAGTGTCGCTGGACGGGAAATCGTTCTTTTATGAAAACCCTTTGGAAACCGATGTGAAAAAATACGAATTTAATCAAACTTGCAAAGTAAAACAGCATTTGCCTATCCTAAACCGCTTGGAAGTTTTTGATTGTTCGTGTTGCCCGCCCAACCTGACGCGCCTAATCGCCAATATAGAGAGCTTAATATACAAAAAAACCAAAGACGGCTTAATTATCAACCAATACATAAGCTCAAAGGCCGATATAGACGGCGTCAAGATCGAACAAAAATCCCAATTGCCGTGGAACGCCCAAACTAATATCAATATTACTTCGTCCAAGCCCGTTAAAATCTATTTAAGGATTCCTTATTGGGCGCAAAAGCCCCTAATAAAAATCAACCAAAAAACATATAAAAACATTCTAAAAAATGGTTACCTAGAAGCCGCAATTGACGGCGCTAACCAAATTAAAGTTGTTTTTGACATGCCCGTAAGGTTGGCTTTTTCCCACCCCAAAGTAAGATGCAACAGCGGCAAAGCGGCCGTTATGCGCGGGCCTTTGGTCTATTGCGCTGAGAGCATAGACAATCCCAATATAGTCTTAAGCGACGCGCGGCTTGATCTGTCCAAAAAACCCCGATTGGTCAAGGGCAATCTTGTTAAATATGACATTATCATGCCGGCGCTAATACGCCAACAAAACGAGCTATACTCGTTCAAAAAA